>JAYWGI010000023.1:0-10402 GCA_043779025.1 Myxococcales bacterium | reverse complement strand
CGCGGCCCGAGCGAGGTTGTCAATATGGCTGAAACCTACAGCTACGACGCGATGGCGGGCTTCGTCACCTTTGTCCCCCAAGACACCTTCGACGCGCTGCTGTTTATGAACACGAGCGAGGCGATGGTGACCGTGAAGTGACAACTGCGGCGGGCGCACAGGCACCCCACAGGCAGGGGTCGAAAGTCCCATGTCTGGGCGCCGCCCGGAAACCGTTTTCGTGAGACATTTCACATCGCCTATTATGGCTCAAGTGCGCAGCGTGCCCTATGCTCAGGATTGTCCCATGCAATCAACCGCCTTGCTTCGCGCCCTCGTGTTCATCGCCGCTGGTTGCTCGGCCGCATGTACCGTGTTGTTCCAAGATGCTTCGCCCGCGGTGACGGTTGCTCCCGTTGGCGATGCACCGCCTCCACCTCGCTACGTGTTCATGACCTCTGATCTTAAAACCGCGGGCGCGCTGCAGGGGACCGCCGGGGCGGACACCTTCTGCCAGACGAGCGCCGACGCTGCGAGGAACCCGAAGGACACGAATCTGCCCAGTGTGCTGAAGTCCAAGCATTTTGTGGCGCTCATCAGCGATGCGAAGCACGATCCCTTCCATAGCGAGGCGAACCCCACCGGGAAAATTGAGCGCAGCGCGGATGGCTGGGCGATACCCACCGGTGAACGCATTACTTCTTCCGAGAATCCTTGGCCAGGTTTCGGCAACAGCACCTTTGGGTCCAACAAGCTCAATGTGAACCAGAATGGATCCGTCATCGAACCCGATGCGTTGACGAAAGAGGTGCGATTTTGGCGCGACGAGCTGTCGGGGCAATGCCAACGTTGGACTTCTTCCGACGAGAACGCATCGGGTGTGTTCATGACCCAAAACGGCGGACGGGGACACGTCACGTGCCAGGCCACATTGCACGTGCTCTGTGTTGAGGTTCCCTAGCCGCCGATAGCGCCTGAGCGCCGCCCGACAGGCAAGAACGAATTTGTTTCTCCCCCTGATGATCAAAACCTGAGCTGGCGCCCCTATGTCATTAGCTCCAACCTCGGAGCTCCTCAGAAGGACGGCCCCACCATGAATCGGTATCGTTTGCTCGGCAGCACATTGGCGTTGGTTGGTTTTGCATGCGGCGGACGCATCGAACTTGGCGAGATCCCTGTCCCCGGAAACGCGCAGATCGCGGCGACGCCCGCAGCCGACGCCTCCAGCACGCCTGACGCCGATCCGAGCGGTTCAGACGCAACACCGGCCGCGGCTCTACCTTTGTGCGCCCAACCCGGCGCGGCGCCCCAGGCGTTGCAGCAGCTGGGAGCACCGGGTTCTGCCATCGACCAGGACTCGCTCACACTCGGCATCGCGAGTGATGGCAACAAGCTTTACTTTTGGAAATACGACGGCAGCACGCCGATTCCCGATGGCAACGAAGTGTGGAAGGGAGATAGCCCCTCTGGGCCCTTCGTGCCCGACGACCTGAACGCCATCAACCCGGGCAATAAGCCGTACTTGCTGAGCACGCTCGATCTCAACACCGGCGCCATTGCGATTTCGGCGCTCCGTCGCGGCGTGTTGCCCCGCAAAGCATACTCGGCGCGCGAGCTTTCGGTCTCAAACGGGCATTTGGTCTACATCGATCGTGATGGGACCGTCCAAGACTCGGGGGCCGGCCGCGCCCAAGTGGGCCACGCCATCGACCTCGCGGCATTGGCCGGCACGGGCGGCGGACAGCTCAACTTCGGGTCCATCGTGGGCTACCCCGCGCTCGGTGCCCAAACCACCTGGCTCGCGGCCGTAGACAAGGGCGATTCCAGCGTCGTGATTCGCCCCACCAATCGCAGCTCGGGCGCCGACGGCTTCGTTCACCGCGGCGTCGCAAACGGCAATGCCGTGAACGCCATGGCTGCCGACGCCGACACGGTCTATGTGTCCACAAGCGACCCGACCCAGCCCTTTGTGAGCTACCGAGAACCGACCGCCACAAGCGCGGGAGCGATTGGGCAGTATCGAATCGTCTCTGGCCTTGCAAGCGCCACGCCGATGATTGCCAAGGACCTCGTGACAGACGACGATTCGCTCTACTTCGCCGGCACCGTGGGAGGACGCGTAAACTCTACCGTGGTGGCGCAACTCCCAAAGAGAGACATCGAAAACGGCGCCAAGGTCCTCGCGGAGTTGCCGGCCAACGTCGAACTACAGGGCGTGACCGTCGCAGGCGACACCGTGTATTTCGTAGGGCGTTCCAGCGAGTCGGTGGTGAATCCCGTCACCATGACAGCAAGCACAGTGCTGCGCGAAAGCTTATACAAAGTGTGCAAAGGCGGCGGACATGCGCCAGTCAAACTCGTCCAGGGTCAAATTCGCTCTCTGGCGGCGGACGCGCGCGGCGTGTACTTCACCTCGTGGGTCGACGCCGATTTCGGCGGCAACTACGGCATCAACTACATTCCACGTTGAACGCGCATTCCGGTTTCTGCATGGGCCTCGCCTCCGCCGCGCTCGGCGTGGTGGGCGAGGCGCGTGCGGAAACTGTGTCCATGCGCGTCGTGGCGCCGTGCAGCACAGCTGAAGACCTTGCGGCGCGCATGGCGCAACGCACTTCTGTCACGCTCGCTCCAGCGCGCGTAGGACTGCGCGCGCTGGAGTTCGAAGTCGAAGCCACAAGCGCGCAGCGATACCGCGGGAGCTTTTGGGTACGGGACGAGCGAGGCACCTCGTCCACACGCCGCCACGAGGAAGGGAGCAGCTGTGAGGAAGTTATCGATGCGCTGAGCCTCTCCGCTTCGCTCGCAATGGGTGAAGCCGTGGACACCCCCGCCCCGTCCCGCATGCGGTGGACCTACGCCATGGGTGCTGCGCTCAGCGTCGAAGGATACGCCGCCCCGGGCGCGCTCCCAGGCGCCAAACTGTACCTGCGTGCGCGGCCCAACAACGGCGCGATGACCGTGCTTGCAGGCCTGGGCTGGACGGGGTTCGGGCTCACACGTGCAGCGCCCGCATCCGCCACATTTCAATGGTGGAAAGCTCACGCTTCGTTCTGCCCTATGCAGGTCAAGCTGTACTCGCCGCTCTCGCTGGCGCCTTGTGCCACCGCGCAACTTGGTCTGATACAGGCGCAGGCAACGGGGGCGCTCAATTCAAAAAACGACACGAGCTTGTGGCTGGAGGCCGGCGCGCAGGCCCGATTCGCGCTCAAGCTCTCGTCGGGAATCGAGCTCGACGCCTCCGGAGGGATCAGCGCGCCAATGATTCGACCTGACTTTGTCGTAGCTCCGACGTTGCAGCTCTACAGGGCGCCCGCACTGGCACTTGCTGCAGAGCTGGGCGCATCAGTCGCCTTCTAGCCGCACCGCCCCCGCCCGCCCGCCCAAGAACTTCAAACATAAGAGATGCCATTTTTCCGTCGCCACGGCCCTCCCGCAGCCACCGCCCCTGAAGCGTCGCTGGATACGGCTACCCGACGATTGGAGGACATGATGAACGCACACTACGACACGATCTGGCGCTACGGCCGCCGCCTGGGAATGGACATTTCTCAAGCCGAGGACATCGCGCAAAAGACCTTTATTGTCGCGGCGGGGAAGCTTTCTGAAATCGAGCCCGGAAAGGAAAAAACCTATCTCATGCGCGTTGCCTCAAGACAGTGCAGCGACGTTCGTCAGAGCGCATTCTCGCGTCACTCGACGCCGCTCGAAGACGCCCCGATGAGCCTCGCGCCACGAATGACGGACCCAGAGCTGCAGATGTCACGCGGCCAAATTTTGGCCATTCTTGACAGTGCATTGGACGAACTGCCTGGCGACCTTCGCGAAATCTACGTGCTCGCCGAGATCGAAGAGCTCACCATGGCGGAGATCGCGGAAGCGCTCGATGTTGCGGCCGGCACGGTGGCCTCCAGGCTGCGGCGTGCGCGTGCGCGCATGCACGAAATTCTGTGCGCGATGGTTCCCGCCGAGGATCGCTCGTCGCTACTCAGGCTTATTTCTGCCGAGAGGGTGTCATGAACCGCGACGATCGCTCCGGCATTGCGCGCGCGCTGCAACGTCGCCTCGTAAAGGAGGCCCGCGAGGAATCGCCTCCCCCCGGCGCGCATTTACGCTCCAAACAAGCGCTTGCGCTGATCGCAGTCACGACATCGGCGACCGCTGCCGCCGGGGCCCAAGCGGCGCTCGGACATTCCGCGGGCTCCTCTATCCTCGCGACCGTCGCCGCCTCAACCACGGCCAAAGTCGGCGTCGCACTCGTGATCGGCATGGGAATTGGTGCGGGATACACGCACCAGCGCGAGGGCGCGCGAGATTCCGAACGCATCACCACGCAGGCAGCCGAACCAATCGCAGTCAGCACACCAACGAGCGGCGCTTCGGAAGCGTCCCTAAGCGCCACCCTCGAGCCCGCGGAAACGGCCAGGGCCCCCGCCAAAGCACCAACGCCGTCGCATGCCTCAACGCCACCTCGGCACGCAATTCAAGCCCCCATTTCGGAAGCGGATGCACCCGCGCTCCCCGCAATCGAGAATCCTCCCCCGGCTGCCCCCAGCGTCCCGACGCCCACACCGTCCCCGCTGCGCATCGAGCTTTCGGCGCTCGAGCACGCGCAGGCGCAGATGCGTACGGGGCATCTCGCGGATGCGCGCAAAGCACTGGAAGGCTACTTCCAAACCCATCCCAATGGGCGCCTGGCAGCCGAGGCTCAGATGCTCGAAATCGACATCCTACGCGCGCAAAAGCAGGATGTAGAAGCCCGGCGCAAAGCCGAAATCTACGTGCAGCAATACCCCAACAGCCCAGGCGCCATGCGCATTCTGCGCGAGCGCATTACCGAGTAGTGCTGCACCTTCAGCCGCAATCGCCCGCACGCTTGTGATTGCCTCAGCCCTTCACGCGGATGGCATAGGTCAGCTTCACCATGCTCTTGAGCACGTTCGGAACGCGCTTCATCAAGTTGATGCTCGGAGGGCGCTTCTCCATCACACGCACGGGGATCTCGCGCGTGGGGATGCCGGCGCGGTCGGCGCGCACCACGAACTCGCTTGCGAACACGTCTTTATCAACCACGCAGGCATCGACGATTGGCAGCAAGGCGGAGCGCCTAAAAGCTTTGAGGCCGTGCGTGTCGGTGCCGCCAAAACCCAAGGCCACGCGCAGCATGCCGGAATACACTTGGCTCGCGATGTGACGGAACATCGGGCGCTCGTCCTGCGCGCCCTCGGCAAGCTTGGAGCCAATCACCAAGTCGGCGTCCCCGGCCTCGAGCAGGTCGATGGCGCGGCGATGGAAGTCGGCGTCGCAAAGGTCAATCTCGTCGCAAAGCACGAACTCGCCGCGGGCCATCCTGATGCCCTCACGAAGCGCGCGGCCGTAGTTGGGCTCACCCATGCTGATGACCAACACCTGGCCGTGTGCAGGGTCGGTGTATTTTGCAGCCATCTCGCGACCAATCTCCACGGTGCGGTCCTTGGAGCCGTTCTCGGTAAGAATGATTTCGTAGCTCCAGCCAAAGGGCTTGAGTCGCTCATGCAAATCGGCCACGGCTGCATGAAGAATGGCTTCTTCGTTGTAGACAGGGATCACGATGGAGATGCGAGGCATGGTCGACATGGCTTGGCGTCCTTTAGAATGCCATGACGCCGTGCGTCTAGCTCTGTGGGGCCCTAAACGTACGCAAGCGCACTTTTGGCGGCGTCTCGGCCAAAGATAAGCGCGTCTTCCATGGACGAATAGTTCCACGCCCCGTAGCGCCCCGCCGACACGATGCGGTTGTCCGCAAGGTAGGGCGTGATGGCGTCTAGCGCTCCAAAGTAGTCGTGGTCGAACACCACGTACGCGTGCTCGATGCGCCGCGATTTGACGAACGCGATGTCCGTGGGCTTGCCCAAGATGCCCATCTCCACCAGCGCGGCCGCCACCTGGGGCACCACCACGCTCAAGTCGGGCGCCGCTCTGTCGGCCAGCTCCACATAGAAGCAGGAGCCGCCTGCGGGCGCCATGGCCGCCGAGAAGTGCGAATAGCAGCCCAAGCGATACATCGGGTACTTGGCCTCGGGCACGTAAACCCAATGATGCTCCGTGCCCGAGGGCACACTCGCCGCCACGTCCAAGTACTGCAGTGAATTGCAGCGCAGCTTGGCCGATGCATTCTGCACATGTTCGGGTGCATCCAGCACATGTTCGCAAAACGCTTTAAGCGGCGCGGTAGTGATGAGCGTGTCGTACGTGACAATCTCATCCGCAAAGTGCAGCTCCTTGGCAGATGCGTTCACATGGGTTGGTGCCTTGTTGTACTCAATCTCCGGTAGCTCCAAGGCCATGGCCTTTGGCAACTCACCGATGCCCAAGCGCGGATACAAAAAGCTTGTATTGTACCCGAGTTCGCGGTCGTTCATGCCCACTGCGCCAGCCACCACATCCTCCATTTTGGGCATGGGCACAAAGCGCGCGCACCAGTCGGCCGTGATCTCGCTAGGGTGCACGCCCCAAAGGCGCGCGTTGTAGGGGATCATAAAGTGTTTGGAAATTCCCTCACCAAAGTGCACTGAGCAGAACTCCTCGAAGTTCTTGGGCGCCGCGCTCCCTGCCGTTTGCTGCGCCTTAATAAAGCCCATCAAGCACTCGTACGCCACCTCCGGAGGCAGGCCATAGGTGTTGGCCTGGAAGGGGTAACGCGTGTAGCGCCCATGCGTCCAGATCACGCTCTTGCGGTTCACGGTCACGCTGTCATGTCCCACCCACTTCATCACGAGCGCGCGCATCTCAGGGTCGCGCAGGTGCATCAGGTGCCCGGTCTTGTCGAAGCGGTAGCCGTCGTCCTGGTGAGTGGTCGCATGGCCACCAGCGTGACGCTGGCGCTCAAAAATGCGGTAGCGCGCCCCGGCCATTTTGAGATGAAGAGCGGCCGACATGCCCGTGAGGCCCGCGCCTAGAATGACAATGGAACTGTGGCTGCGAGGTTTGGCGCTCATGGTCGTTTGTAGTCCATCACGCTACCGCATTCATCGGCAAATGGGCGAAGAGCTTCACGGGCAGCTTGGGCGCCCACCACAAGCACGCTACGGAGCACAACCGTGGGCACGCTAGACTTTCAACACCTGCTGGCGAGTGTACGCGCGGGCGCTGCGCTCCACATCGTCCCCGAGGCGCAAGATACGCTCTGCAATCGAATTTACTCACCGAACAGCCCTCACCCCTATGCCCGCGACGTGCTGTTTCAGTCCCCCACAGGCGAGGTGATGCTCGCAGCCTGGACATCGGATGCAACCTGCGCGGTGCACGATCACGGCGGCGCGGGCGGCATGGTCATGGTGCTCGCGGGGCAGATCGAGGAAACGCCGCATCATTGGGATGCGGCGCAAGGGCTGGTTGCTGGCGCGTCCGTGACGCACGCCGCGGGCACATGCGTGAGGATTCCACGAAGCGGCGCACACGCCATGCGCGCGGTAGGTAACGCCGTCACGCTGCACCTCTACACCCCCGCGCCGGGATCGCTGCGCGTGCACGACACCGGAGGCGCCAAAACCTATGTGCTGCGGGGCGAACACGGGGCCTGGCTTCCCACTCGCGAAGAGGATGTACTCCGCACCGAACTCTGGCGCGACACCGCGGCGCGCCGAGCGCGCCCGGTCGTCGCCATCTTTTACACCACGCACTATCGAAGCGGCAGCGCCGACTTCGCGCGCGTCGCCGCCACCATGGCCGCCGACCTCCAAGCAAGGCAGCCGCATGCCGAGGTGGTGGTGCATGCTGTGCACTACAAGCGTGAGTTTACGGCAGCGTGCGAGGCCTACGCCGACGACGCGCGGGCCCTTGCTGAACTGCATTTTATCGGGCACTCGGGCATGTATGGCGTGATGTTTGGCAGCACCGCATGGCCAGAGCAGTTGAGCCCCCACGAGTGGCGCAGCTTGCGGATTCCATTCACGCCGGGCGGCATCGCCGTGTTCCACGCGTGCCGCACAGGCCGATGGTTCGCGCCCTTCTTCGCGCGCACCTTTGGCGTACAAGCCTCCGGCCATCACGGCTACACCACCGTGTCGCGTTCGCCGGTGCGGTACCAGTTCGACAGCCCCCTTCGCGGCCACCAGCGCGCGGTGCATGTCATCTCCTGCGTGGGGCGAAAGTCGCACGGCACGGTGGGCATGATCCGCAAGCACCTGGGGCGCGCGCCGGCGGATGCATTGCGCACCTTCGCGCCTACGCCGGCCGATGCCGCGCCCAGCTACGACGGCGTGGCGCCTCTGTACGATGCAGCCTTCGAGGACATACGCGTCCGAGGCCCCGAGTTCGCCTATGTACAGCGCGCGCTGGAATGCATGAAGCCCGGCCCGCTACGCGTGCTCGATGTAGGTTGTGGCAACGGCGCGCTGCTCGCCGCACTGGGCGCGCGCTTAGGTGAGGGCGTCGGTGTGGACGTATCGCAGGGCATGCTCTCGCAGGCGCACGCGCGGCAGCAAGCTTTGCCACATCTGCGCTTCGAGAAGATTCACGGGCCCACGCTCCCCTTCGCCGACGGCTCATTTGACGTGGTGATTTCCTTCCTTTCGTTTCGCTATCTGGACTGGGACCCGGCGCTCGCGGAGTTCGAGCGCGTGCTGGCGCCCGACGGGAAACTCATTGTCGTCGACATGGTCGACAAGGCCCTACAGCTACGAGAGTGGCCGTTGCTCGCGCGCTCAGCGATCGCGCACTCGGTACAGCGCCGCAAACATCCCGAGCTCTACGCGCGCCTCCACAAGCTCAGAGGCGACCCACGCTGGCAAGAGATGCTCCGCTACAATCCCATTCGCGCCGAGCATGAGTACCGATGGTACCTGGAGAGCCGCTTCCCAGGGCAGCGTGTGCAGGTGCTCAGCGCCTCTCGCACCGCACGCGTCGTGGCCTTCGACAGCGGCCCCAAACGTGGGCCTTGGCAGCTCACGCCCATGAGCTTTCCCTGAGCGCACCTAGCGCCATGAAGGATCCCGCGTTGCCGCCACTCGCGCTCATCGACTGGGGTATTGGCGGCCTGAGTGTACACGCCGCGCTGATGACGCAAATGCCTGGGTTGGCCGTCACCTACGTCTCCGACGCGGGCTTCACGCCCTATGGCTTACTTGCACGTACCGCCCTGCAAAATCGCTTATCGATGCTTGTGGATGCACTCGCCGCGCGAGGCGTGCAGCGCGTATTTTTGGCATGCAACGCAGCCTCTAGCGCGCTCGCGCACGGCGCCCCATTCGCGTTGCCCGTGAGCGGTATGATTGAGGCGGGCGTACAGGCCGTTAGCGCACTCTCACCACGCCGCGTCGGCATTGTCGCGGGCCGACGCACCGTGCAGAGCGGCGTCTATCGCCGGCACCTCGCGGCCACCGGTCTTGCGTGCAGGCAGCGCATTCTGCAGCCCTTGTCGGCCGCCATCGAACGCGGCGATTGCGACTCTAAAGCAACCCGTGCCTTGGTCGAGCGCGTGGTGGCGCCGCTTGCTGGGGTCGATGCTATCTTGCTTGCTTGCACGCACTACCCTGCAGCCTTGAACGCGTTTCAGCTCGCCCTACCCCACATGCGTTTTGTAGACCCGGCCCATCAAGCCGCGGCCACGCTTCTGCGCACCTGCGGCGCCGCGCAAGTTGCGATGGGCACGACACGCGTCCTAACCACCGGAGACGGCGCGCAGATGCGTCGCGCAGCCAAGGCGGCCTTTGGTGTGACACTTCCCGCAGCGGAGAATCTCGCGCTTTAGCGTGTGTTTTTGGCTCTTCACAGGCAGTTGTTGCGCCGGCCTCTGGCCCCAGGCTAGGGGTGCGTCCATGCGATTTACGCCGTTCGCCGTCCTCCTGCTCCTTGCCGCCTGCAACAGCGCCGAAAAGGCCGCCGACAAGACCAAGGTCAGCGACAAAAAGACGGCCATTGTGGACGAAATGGGCGGCGCGCGCATGCCGGGGCCGGGTGCCCTACCCGGCGGCAGCGACCCTGCCCTTGCGGCCGCAGCCGCTCAGGCGCAAGCGGCACCACCGCCGCCCGCCAAGGCGGTGATCACCAGCGCGGGCACCGACCCAAAACCCCGCCGCTATCTGATGACGGCCGGCGCCGTCGAACTGCGCGACATTACCATCCAAAGCACCGAGGAGGCCTCTGAGGCCCCTGGCAAAGTGCGCGGCCAAGGCTTTGCCATGAAGGTGGAGTTCAAGGTGAACAGCGCGAGCAGCTCCGGCAACACACTTACGGCCACAGTGAAGAGCATCAAGGCCGTGGGTAAGGGCCCCGAGGTGGCGCAGATGAACCAGCAGCTTGCGGCCGCCACAGGCATCGCGTTTCAGTTCGATGTCTCGCCCACCGGCGGCCTCGACAACCTCAAGCCAGTGATGTCCGCCTCTACCCAAAACAACCCCGGCGCCATGCAAGCCGCCATGGGGGTTTTGCAGCTCGCGTCCGAGGC
>JAYWGI010000022.1:0-3531 GCA_043779025.1 Myxococcales bacterium | reverse complement strand
GGAGCCTGGTTTTGCGGTGCACTTGGAGCCACCTCCCGAGGCCCGCGGTGTGGTGTGGGTGCACGCTTCGGCGAACGGCGAGGTGGCGCAAGAATCGGACGCGCTGGAGGGGGCCGTGTTCTCTTCGTATTTTGTGACGGCCATGCGCGGCGTGGGCGATCGCGACCACGACCATCGCGTCTCGCTGGACGAAGCCTTTAGTTACGCCATGCACCACGCGCGCGTGCACGCGCTTCGCAGCGACGCAGCGGCGCAGCATCCCGGGTTTGATGCCACCTTGCGCGACGCGAGCCAGGTTATTCTGAGCTACACCGATGCGCACAGCGCACGCCTTACGCTGCCGCCCGGCAAGGACACCCAGTTCGTGGTGTACGAGCGAGGGTCTGAATCGGTGTATGCGGAGTTGTGGGCCACGAGCGAGGTGCAAACAGTCCCGCTGCCGCGCGGCCACTACGTGGTGCACCGACGCGCGCCCTATGAGTCCGGCGCCATCGAAGTGCAACTGGGCCGCGACGAGCAACGAGTGCTCGCGAACTCGGAGTTCTCGCCCGTGGCCCGCGAGCGGCTGGCCCAGAAAGGCGGCTTGCAGGTGTACCCACGCACCGTGGCGCTCGGGGCAACAACCTCCTCCAACGCACTCACAGGCCCCTCACTTGGAGCAAATTTGCATATATCTTGGCAATCCGGGCAATGGCATTACGGGGCCGGCGTACAAGCCGAGTTTGGCGCACGCGACAGCCTCACGCAGCACGTTTCGAGCACGCGTGCTCAAGCAAGCTTGCAGATTGCACGCACCCTGGTGCACGGAGATGCGTGGTCTTTACACGCAGCAAGCGAGCTTGGAGCCGGAGCATTGTGGCAGCGCTTCGATCGCTTGGACGCGGCCCGGCTCCTGGGCACGAGCTACGCAACCAGCAGCAACGCGAGCACGCCTTTGCTTGCGCCGCTGCTCGGCCTAGGCGCGCGCTTCGCGCTATCGCCGCGTGTTGACATCCTGAGCGCGCTTGGCGCAGAGCTTCTGATGACCAGCCACGACGACGGCATACACCTGACGCCAGGGCTGCGCGCCAGCCTTGGATTGGCGTACCGCATGCCGTGAATGGGAGTGACAACACCTGCACTCTGCGCCTAAGTTCTCACGCCATGAAGACCTACGCGCTCTACGCTCTCCTCCTCGCCTCCGTTGCTTGCAACAAGCTCACGGCTCCCCCAGCCGATCAGAGCAGCACGCCCGCCGCTGCCGGTGCCGGCAATGCCGCGGTACCAGCTGCAGCCCCCAAGCTGGTCGAGGGATTGCAAAAGACCGACGTGGTTGTAGGCACAGGCGCCGAAGCCAAGTCCGGCGATGAGGTGCGTGTGCACTATGTGGGCACCCTCATGAATGGCACCGAGTTCGATGCTTCAAAGAAGCACGGCGACACAGGCTTCAAGTTTGTTCTAGGCCAAGGCCGGGTCATCAAGGGCTGGGATCTGGGCGTTGCCGGCATGAAGGTGGGCGGAAAGCGCAACCTCGTCATCGCCCCCGAACTCGGCTACGGCGAGCGCGGCGCGGGCGCCAGCATCCCGCCAGGTGCCACACTGAAGTTCGAAGTCGAGCTGCTCGAAGTGATGCCAAAATCATGATTATCAGAAGATAACAAGTGTACTCACCACGCATGCGTGATCGCTACCTGCTCGCGGCATTGAGCGGGCTGCTTTATGCCTTTTCGTTTGCGCGTTGGGACATTTGGCCGTTGGCCTTTGTGGCTTACGTGCCCTACTGGATCGCCCTCCGTGGGCTGCCCCCCAAGCAAGCATGGAAGGTCGGATGGATGGCCGGCACGGTGATGGCCACCTTCGGCTTCTACTGGCTGCAGAACATGCTGGTGACCTTCAGCGGTTTCCCGGCTGCGGTGTGCGCGCTGTTTGTGCTCATCCTCTCCTCTTACCAAGGCGGGCGCCTCAGCATGCAAGCATGGCTCGGTGCGCGCATGCATGCGCTTGGCTGGTCGCCCACGCTCTCGCGCGTGCTGCCTTGGATAGCTGCTGAGTTCATCTATCCGCTTTTGTTCCCCTGGTACTTCGGGGCCACGCTGCACACTGTGCCTACATTGATGCAGACTGCAGACATTGGTGGCCCCTGGCTCGTGGGTCTGCTTCTGGTCGGCGTGAACCTGGCCGTCTACGAGCTCGTTGCAAGGCGGCTTTACACCCGTGCTGTGCGAAAGCCTCTGGCCATCGGCGGCGCCGCAGCATTTGCGGCGGCTGGGCTCTACGGCGTGCTGCGCGTGCACCAAGTGGAAGCCCGCATGGCCGCGTCGGACACAAGTCGCGTGGGCCTGGTGCAAGGCGATTTGAGTCTGGTCGGCAAGCGTGAAGACCCGGCCGAAGGCCTGCGCCGTCACTTGCGTTTGAGCCACGAGCTCAAAGACAAGGGCGCCGAGTTTGTGGTGTGGAGCGAATCGTCGGTGACCTTCCCGGTCTCTGAAGACATGGCCTACCCGATGATGCACGACAGGGTTGCCGCCCGCATCGGACTGCCTTCCGTGTTCGGCGGCGTGATCGTGCGGCGCGCCCAAGGCGCGAGCCGTGATCGCTGGTTCAACGTCGCGCTCGCGGCCGACGAGAAGGGCAACATAACATCGCGCTACGACAAGCAATTTTTGCTCGCGTTTGGCGAGTACCTACCGTTTGGCGAGATGTTTCCCAGCCTTTACGACATTTCGCCCAACAGTGGTGCCTTCTCGCCAGGCACCTCACTGGCGCCGCTCAAGCTCACGCTCGCGGGGCAGGAGCGCAAACTCGGCGCACTCATTTGCTACGAGGACATTCTGCCTTCATTCGCCAACAAGTTGGTCAACGCAAGCAAGCCAGACCTGCTTGTCAACATCACCAACGACGCGTGGTTCGGCGACACGGCCGAGCCGTGGCAACACCTGGCGCTCTCAAAATTGCGCGCGATTGAACACAGGCGCGACTTGGTGCGCACCACCAACAGCGGAGTGAGCGCAGTCATCGATGCCACCGGCCGCATGCTTTCGCACACCAAGACCTTTGAGCCCGCAACCCTGCTCGAGACCATCCATTGGATGCAGGGAAGCACGGCGTACGAAGCCATCGGCGACCTGCCCTGGTGGATCGCAACGGGTGCGGCATTTTTGCTCAGCTTTTTCGGCCGCAAAAAGCTGAGCAGCACACCAAGCCGCGCGATAGACTCGCCCTCATGAAAACGATTTCCGCGGTGTTGGCGTGCGCGTTCGGCGTGTGTGCAGTGTTGGGTGCAGCCTGCACCGTGACTATCAACGGAGTGCAAATTGGCTCGGACGCAGGCGGCGACGCACGAACGCAAGTGAGTGACAGCACGTTCAATGTGACTGACGCCGCGTCAACAGACGCGGGCAACTCGTTTTCCACCTGCGCCGAATGCGGTGCGGCACTTTGCCCAAGCGAGAGCGCGGCGTGCAACGCCGTCAAACAGGGCGAGCAAAGCTCACCATGCAAGGGGTACAGCGAGTGTATCTCGGTCTGCACCGGTACAGAGGCGGAGAAGGC
>JAYWGI010000021.1:0-10457 GCA_043779025.1 Myxococcales bacterium | reverse complement strand
ATTCAGAGTCTCCTGGCCTTTGCCATTCCGCGCTACCGAAGTGAGGGAAAAAGCTACCTTACTGTGGCCATAGGCTGCACGGGCGGCAAGCATCGCTCGGTAGTACTTGTGCTAGAACTCGCGGCCCGGTTGGGGGCGAGCCCCATACATCGAGATTTACATCGCGCCGAGAATCGAAGTGGGTAGCGGGGCTGTCATCATTTCGTAACCCACCGTTTTGACAACTGGTGTAAGGGCTCGCCCACGCATGGCTTCCACACACCACATGGGTAAGCGACGGTTGGGTCTGGGAGTAGGCCTAGCTCTTTGTTTGGCGCTCGCAAGCGCGTGTGCAGACGACCCTGGGGATGGGATGAGTTCTCCTTGCGCTCAAGGCAAAACTTGCGATGCGAGCATGACATTTTTGCACACTGGGGACATCCACTCACGCCTTGTGCCTTATGAGCTCCAGATTACCCAAGCCGATTCCGACCTAGGCTTGGGGCCTCTCAATGAGGTGGTAAGCGTCGGTGGTGTGGCGCGGATGAGCGGCGTGCTTGGACGCGAACGCGCGCGAGCCACACGTGTTATCCATGTTGATTCTGGCGACTGCTTTCAGGGCGCGCCTATCTACAACTTCTTTCAAGGTGAACCAGAGGTTCGTTCACTGGCAGCCATGGGGGTCGACGCGGCCGTGCTCGGCAACCACGACTTCGACAGTGGCGCGCTTAACCTGGCGCGTCAGCTACAGCGTTGGGGAGGCACCTTCTCGTCACTCGCCGCCAACTACTACTGGGATGACTCGCGTATGTCGAACTATGCACAGCTGTCGCACATTGCGCGGCCGTATCGCATTTTCCAGCAAAAAGGTCTCAAAGTTGCGGTCATCGGTATGGCCAACATCTCCACCATGACCGGCCTTGTGAACCAACCCAATAGCTTCAGCATCACGCCGCTGAACACCGTTAATATTGCGCAGGCGTACATCGACATGCTTCGTCCGCATGTCGATTTGGTCACTGCGGTTACCCATATGGGGCTCGAGAACGACCAGTTAATGGTGCGAGGCACCACGGGGATGGACATTGTGTTTGCGGGGCACAACCACGTGGTTCTCAATCCTCCCCAGCAGCTGACCGATTGTCATGGCGAAGGGCTCGAACCCGGCTTTATCTGGGCCGAAGACCCCAACTACGCGGGCGACGATTCCCGCCCACCGCCTAACGATGAGCGGCACCCAGATCCGGTCAACCACCCGTATCAGTTCAAGCGTCAATGCAAGCCCCGCAACGTCTCCATCGTGATGTCCGGAGCGTTTGCAAAGTATGTCGGGCGCTTCGATGTCGTCGTCTCCAACGATCCAGCTCGCGTGTCGCCCACAGGCGTTGCGAAAGACTACGATACCGTCAACGGATTCGAAGTGGTCACGAGTCGCTTCAAAGCTATCCCCATCGAAGCCTCCGCACCTGAAGATCCACTCATTTTGGATATGCTTCTTCCCTACAAACGTGGTTTGGACTTGCAGGCGGACCTGCAGCTTGTCGCGGGCTACAGCCCGGGCGGAGCGCGGCGCATTGCATCCAACGGCGGGGACTCTCCGCTCGGCAATTTGGTATCTACCGCCATGTGGCTGCGCCTTGGTGTTCAGACCGACTTTGCGTTTACGAACTCCACCGGCATTCGCGCGGACCTGCTTCCGGGTCCTGTGACCACGGAGCAGCTGTACAATATCTTTCCGTTCAACAACACCATCACGAAAATGCAGCTCTCTGGTGTCGAGGTGCGTCAGCTGTTCGACTTTATCGCTCGTCGTTCCGCCAGCCGAGGTTGCACGTCGCAGGTGCAGTTGGCGGGAGCGCGCGCGCGGCTCAACTGCGCCGGATGTGAGCGCCCCGAGTACACCGCCGCTTGCGATTCGGACAGCGACTGCCCGTCGGCCCTCCCAGATTCATGCAGAAAGGAAACCAAGCGCTGCGTCGCCCTTTCATGTGCCGAGGAGGTGTTCTTTGGGCACACTTCAAAGTCTTGCACGAAGGATGCGGATTGCGCGGCGGGTGGTCCCGTCGTGACGGACCAGTGTGACACATCCGTCAAATTGTGCTCTCCGACGTTGGTACCCACCAATCGCTACGAGCTCGCAACGAACGACTACCTAGCGTCCGGCGGCTCGGGGTTCCGCGTTCTTCAGCGCAACACCACGCAGCTCAACACGCAGATAAACATCCGCGACGCGCTGCTCGACTTTATGCGTGCGGGCAAGCCGTGTGGCTACAGCAGCGACAACGACACGCCCGAGGGCCTGAAGGCTTGCGCCACCGATGCTGACTGTAGCTCCGGCTACGCATGCTCCTGCGCCAATGGAGTTGCGAGGGGCGACGCCTGTGTTTCCGACCCGTCGCTCGGCTGCACCTTGGACACAGGGCGCTGTGTTCTTGCGAAGTGTCGTGACGACATCGCCCAACTCAAGAACCGCGCCTGCGACGCGAACAAAACTTCGGTGGAGGATTGCCGTGCAGCGCTCAACGCTTGCTCCGTCGCAGGCGAACAGTGCAAGGCATTGGCCTGCGTCGATGCCAAAATGGGCGCTGCTTCTGACGGCCGTTTGGACATGGTGGGACGATGAACACTTCACTTCGCACATCCCTGTTTGGTTTGCTGCTGATGGTCTCGGCGGCGTGTGGCTCGTCAGACTTCGCATCGCGCGCACTGAGCGGCAGAAACATCGAGTTCACCTTGCAGGGTAACTTGGGAAGCGGCGCGGAACGGCTTCCCTTTGTGTCTGAAAGCGCATCGGAGACGACCTTCGACATGACGGCGCGGCGCGCGGACGGTTCGGTTGACATTGCGTACAATGGTTGGTTGCGACTATCCGTGAAGCCAGGCAGCGTTGACAGCGTTCGCGGAGGCGAGTTTGGTACCATCTCAGGTAGAAACGTTCGATTTGTAGACGGTGTCGCTAAGCAAATCACGCTACAATATCGCGGTGCTTACGGCGAGACCGCGATCCTCGCTTCAGACTTGGGCTATGACAAGACCTCTACCGGTGCTGCGGATCCGGCATGCAGCGACGGCATTGACAACAACGGAAACGGTGTCATCGACTTCCCCGCAGACCCAGGATGTGAATCTCCCGACGATGAGACGGAGAACGGCGGGAGCTACGAGGTTTGGGCGAGCCCGATCATCCACTATGCTTTTCCGCGCGTATCCGACGTGCGCGGGCGTGAGCGCAGTGGGGCATCTACGCCTCTGAAGTTTCAACAGGTGCGGCTGGACACTGGCTATGCCCCACGCACCAGTAGCTATGCGTTTAAGGTGATAGTGACGCGTATCGCTTCGAACGGATTCTACGTTACGGATATCGACGACACCCGCGGTTACTCCAGTATTTTCCTCTTCAACTTCAACGCTCCGCCGGGGATGCGGGTCTGCGATCGCATTCAAGCGATCTCTGGCACTGCGACCGAGTTCTTCGGCTCGGTCCAGATGAGTTTTCCGGCCTGGCAGCTCGAACAATGGCAGCCGCCACAGGTGCTCGATGGCGCGGGAAACCTTGTGCCAAACCCCAACGGGTGGGAGTGCGAAGTACCAGCTCCAGTGCAGCTGTTGCCGGCTGCAATTTCGGTGCCCAAAACCATGCTGCGGCTGGTGCACGCGCTCGTTGTGGCGGACACAAACATCACGACCGACGCGGCAAGCGGCTTGGTTACACAGAATCAATTGCACATCAGCTCGGCGTTTGGACCGGAGTTTCCCAAAGAGAACCCCAGTTATAGTCCGTTCAAACGCACCTACCCAGACAATTCGAGGTTTTTGATGACCGAGAATGCCAGCAACTGCGACTTTAATCGAAACGGCACGGTAGACTTTGACGAGCAGCGAGAAGCGGACTGTTCACAGTCCTGCGATCGCTTTCCAAAAAAAGTTGTAGACCCGACCAACGCCAATCGAACCGTGTTGGTGGCCGGTACTTCTGACTGCACGGAGTACAGCAACTACATCTCGAGAAACTCGTTCCGAGTCGTCGTGACCTCGACCTCGGGGACGGGCACCGCGGGCGGCTCCGTCACAGGCGATACGCTGCAGGCCGATTTGAGCACGATTCCTCAGGCGGACCCCTTCGCGCTCCGTGGTAAGCCCCTTCAGACGTTGCGCGGAACGCTCAACTATTTTTCTGGCGGCTCGCAGTTCACTATCCAAGCGCGATGCAGCGACGACCTTGCCACGTTCGGAACCCAAGCGAAACCTTACTCCACAGCGTGCATTTTGCCGCGCACCGAACAAGAACTCGAAGAAACCAACTGAAGGACAGCGAGCCAACCACCATGCGTAAACTTTCTCGATCCCTGTTCCTGTTTCTCGTGTTTGTCGCCAGGAGCGCGCATGCTCAACCTGCCGGGGCCGTGACTACAGCGTCAGCCGCTACGCCCGGCCCAGCCGCTGCGACAGCCGCGGGCGCTGTAGCCCCAGCCGTAGCGCCCGCCCTGCCCGTGGTAATGCAGCAGCCTGACCCGCCCAAGGCCGAGCCAACAAAAGACCCCGTGGTAGTCTCTGCTCCGTCCTCAAGCGCTGGCGCGGGTGGCGCGGCTGGCGCGGGTGTTCCAGTCGTTTCAAGTAACAGCGGGTTTATGGACACCCGTCTAACCTGGACGTTCGGTGACGACGACTTCCTGCACAAGACGGGCGAGCTGATCCCTCTTTCTCCCAACGCCTCGATTGGTGATCGTCAGCAGTACCGGTTGTTCTACGATCAGCTCAACTCGCGCTTCGGTGGCCGTGAGAACTTCACGCACCTCGCGATGTACAAGAAGCTTCCAGGCTTTATTGAAGGCGTGACGACCGAAGCGTCTTTGGTCATGCGCTTCAATCTCGACTCGCTGTCGGCGAACACGGGTAACCTCAACCAAGCGTTCTACGATGCCGGCTCGTTTCTTCGCATCTTTTACAACACGGACAAGGCAGCCCCTAAAGAGGGGATCTCGGCAACATTTTTCCCACTTGACACGGATCGTGTGCGTCTGGGTTACCTCTACGAGATCAGCTGGGGAGGGACGTCGGCGTCCAACGGCGAGTCCATCTTCCCACGCATTCAGGGCGCCTCCCCAGGCCTCAAGATTCAATATGATCGCGAGGGATTTTACGCCTATGGCGCATTCAAAACCGCGACCATCATGCAGCCACAGCAAGTCCTCAGCGGCAACAACACCGACGCGGAGACCGTGCGTGTGGGTGAGGCCAATTACGGCGCACTCGGCGGAATCGGTGCGGATTTGCACGAAAAGTTCCGCGTCGACGCGGGAGCCGGCTACTTCATGCAAGGCAAGTTCGACCTGGAAGATGTGCGAGGCAAGCCCGTCTACACATACGGTGCCTCGATGCGTGCGCTGTTCCATCACAAAATGCCTGTTCCGGCGTCGGTCGACGTCACGCTTTACCGTAACGACCCCATGGCGCCGATGATTATGTTCCGTCCCGAGACCTATGTTCCCGGGCAGGTTTCTTACGCAATCAGTGCGGAGGGCACTGTGCTTCAGCAGAACCTCAAGGACTTCGAGGTTAGCGGCGCGACCAAGAAGCAAACGGCATATGCAGGTGCCATTCAGGGTGTGGTGAAAGCTGACTACCTTAGTGTGAGCATCACGGGACTCGTACGCAACCTCGCCTACATTGAGAAGAACGTGCCCGGGTTTATACCCTTTTCCACGTTGCCTCAGTTTTCAGAGAGCAGGCCCGAGTTGTTCGGTTCGTTGGCAGCGAGCTATTTCTTCCCCAAGGCGCACCTGACTCCCAACTTTGGTATCGGCGTACAGATGCCCTCTACGTTTCGGACCGAGTTCACCGAAGGTGGCGTTGAAGCATCGCGTACAACCGTGGTGCGTCGCGCTGGGCAAGAGTCGATTCTCCCCTACAGCGCGGAGGCACAACCGATTGTGCAGTCTCGTGTTGGCATTCGCTGGGATCTGAACGACGCGTTTGCCATGCTCGGCTGGGCGCAGTTGGTGCACGATGCCAACGGCTCGCTCGTGGTGCGTGACGCCAATGAGGGCACGACCTCGCTGCGCGTCGCGCAAAGTGCAACACGTCTCGGTGCCGCAATGGCCCTCCAGGCGCGCTTTTAGCCAGAGTTCACAGCCAAATACCTTGCCTTTGCCGCCGAACCCGGGCTAAGACACAGGTCGTTCACCGGTTGCATCTTGCGGCCACCGAGCATCACGAGGTTGGCCGCGGTTTGCTCTGCAACCAACCCTTTACCGAGAAGACACATGCCCCAGTACTCCGACAAGACGGCCGCTATCGTAGCCAAATTCCGCACCCACGAGTCTGATACTGGCTCGCCAGAAGTGCAGATCGCACTACTCACCGACCGCATCACATACCTCACCGAGCACTTCAAGGCGCATACCAAAGATCACCACTCGCGTCGCGGCCTGCTCAGCATGGTTTCTCGTCGTCGTGGCCTCTTGGCCTACCTGAAGAAGACCAGCCTCGAGCGCTACCGCAAGATGGTCGCTGCTCTCGGTCTACGCAAGTAGCGTGATACGACGGGGTGGTTCTTCGGAGCCGCCCCGTCCGCTTATTGCAATCTACACTTTTTCTCCTCCCCTCAAGTTCACCACGCACTCGGCGTAGGCGCTTTTCCTGGCTCTTCGTTTTTTGGATGCAATACGTGTGGTCTGCATTAAAAAACCGAGGACACAGGGGCCCTGACCCGAAGTGCTGTGCAAGGGGACTCCTATTCACAATCTCTAAAGGACCCTCAAAAAATGGCATTTGTACGCGAATCCGTTCTCATCAACGGCAAGCCTCTCACCTTCGAAACAGGCCGTCTTGCCAAGCAAGCCCACGGCTCTATCCTCATCAGCTACGGCGAAAGTGCCGTGCTCGTCACGGCCGTCTCTGGCGACGCGCGTGAAGGCTTGGACTTCTTTCCGCTGACCTGCGAGTACGTGGAAAAAACCTTCGCTGCGGGTAAAATCCCGGGCGGCTTCTTCAAGCGCGAGGCGCGTCAGCGCGACGAAGAGATTCTGGTCTGCCGCTTGATGGATCGCCCTTGCCGTCCGCTGTTTCCTGAGGGCTTCAAGAACGACACGCAGATCATTGCGACCGTCGTATCCTTCGACAAGGAGAACCCCACCGACATCCTCGCCCTCACAGGCGCCTCTGCGGCACTTCATATCTCCGACATCCCGTGGGCTGGCCCCCTCGCGGGCGTTCGCGTCGTGCGCATCAAAGGCGAGTTCATCACCTTCCCCACCTACGCGCAGATCGCGGAGAGCGATTTGGACATGGTTGTAGCATGCACCAAAGATGCCATCTGCATGGTCGAAGGCGGCGCGGCCGAAGCCAACGAGACCGACGTCATCGACGCGCTCATGTTCGCCCACAAGGCGGCTCAGCCCATCCTCGAGCTCATCGAAGCCATGCGTGAGGCCGTGGGCAAGACCAAGCGCGTGTTCGTCGCTCCCAAGCTCGACGAAGCGGTTGCGGCGACCATCGCGGGCATCGTGGATGCGCCCATCATGGCGGCCTCCCTCATCGCCGACAAGAAGGCTCGTTACGACGCCTACAAGGTCGCCAAAACCGCCATGGAGAGCTCGCTCAAAGCAAGCCTCGGCGACAAGTACGCCGCAAGCGAGAAGCTTATCAAGGGCGAGTTCGACGAGCGCAAGTACCACGTCGTGCGCGAGTATGTTCTCAGCCAGAACAAGCGCATCGACGGACGCGCGATGAACACAGTGCGCGCCATCTCTACCGAGGTGGGCCTGCTGCCGCGCGTTCACGGCTCCGCCTTGTTTCAACGCGGAGAGACCCAGGCGCTTGTTACTGCCACGTTGGGCACCAGCGCCGACGAACAGAAAATCGACGCGCTCACCGGCGAGCGTTGGAAGCGCTTCTTGCTACACTACAACTTCCCTCCCTTCTCCACCGGCGAGACCAAGCCCATGCGTGGCCCTGGCCGGCGGGAGATTGGACACGGCGCCCTCGCGGAGCGCGCCTTGCTCCGCATGATGCCCGAGCAGCAGGACTTCCCATACACCGTGCGCATTGTGTCCGAGACCTTGGAGTCCAACGGCTCTTCGTCAATGGCTGCCGTATGCGGCGGTACAATGTCCATGATGGATGCGGGCGTGCCTCTCAAGGCGCCCGTCGCGGGCATCGCGATGGGCATGATCAGCGACGGCAAGCGCCACGCCATCCTGTCCGACATCTTGGGCGACGAAGACCACTTGGGCGACATGGACTTTAAGGTCTGCGGCACCGCCAAGGGCATCACTGCCATTCAGATGGACATCAAGGTCGAAGGACTCTCACGCGACATTCTCGAGCGCGCATTGGCGCAAGCCAAAGAGGGCCGCTTGCACATCCTCGGCAAGATGGCCGAAACCTTGGCCACGCACCGCGACGACTTGTCGCAGCACGCACCGCGCATCACCACGCTCAAGGTCAAGCCAGACCAAATTCGATTGATCATCGGCTCTGGCGGCAAGACCATCAAAGGCATCGTGGACCAAACCGGCGTGCAAATCGACGTCGAGGACGACGGCACCGTGAACATCGCATCCTCCGATCCGGTAGCGGTACAGAAAGCGCTTGCCATCATCAAGGGCCTCACCACGGAGCCTGAAGTGGGTGCAATTTACAAGGGTACCGTCACGCGCGTGATGGACTTCGGCGCCTTCATTGAGATTCTTCCCGGCACCGAAGGCCTCTGCCATGTGTCCGAGATGGCCCATTACCGCGTCGAAGACGCCTTCGCCGAAGCCCAAATCGGCGACGAGGTCGAAGTCAAAGTTCTCGACGTCGGCCGTGACGGCAAGATTCGTCTTTCACGCCGCGAGCTTTTGCCGCTTCCCGATGGCGAAGAAGGCCAAGCCGCAGCTGCACGCATGCAAGCTGCGCGCGACGGCGGTGGCGGCCCTCCGGGCGGTGGCGATCGCGGCCCACGCCGTGACGGGCCACCACGAGGCGGCCCACGCGGTCCACGCCGCTAGGCTCTGAGTGTATAGAAGAAGGCCCCTCCGTGCAGATTGCATGGAAGGGCCTTCTTCTATTCGAATGTAGAGTGCATATACTGGTGCTAACGATCGATCACCTCAAGCACACGAAGTGTCACATCGCCCACACTGGCTTGCAGCCGACCGTCGCGAAAGCTCATGCATGCTCGGGTACCGACCAGCGTTTGCAGCGGGCCGTATTCCATTCCAATGCCAACAGGCCACAAGGTGCTTCCCAAGATGAGCATACCCGCGGCACCCCCATCGCCTGCTTTTCCAAGCAGTTCAGACGCTCGGGCTTTGTCAGCCTTCTGTGAAAACGCTTGGCCGATTAGCTTCTCAACTTCAATGGCATCGCGAGACTTCACGATGCAGCGTTCCACTTTGAGCGTTGCTGCGAGCTTTGTCGCCGCTTCGCCCGCCACGGCCCACGACGCCTCCAGCCGATCTCCTTTGGACAACCATGTAAATGTCGCATCTTCAAAATAGCGCGGTCTGAATGCAGCCAGCGCAAGATTGGCCTCGCTTTCTCTCCGGCCTTCGTGGGCAATGGGCGCGACGTCGGAGGGACCGATCCCCGCGCCTACGAGGGCCGAGAACGTCTGACCATATCCAGCACTCGTTCCAGTCTCGGCGATCGCAGCGGCATCTAGACACGTTGACGCGATGTTATCTGTCTTCAGCAATGCACACTTTCCTATTGCGGGACCACCGGTCTCGTCTGCAAACGCGGCAAGCCTGGCGCGCAGCCAAGTGCTGGCCGCAGCCTCCCTTTCGAACACCTGACGCGCAATGTCGACTTTGAGCATTCCGGCCGTGGCATACACCGCCACGGTGTCTCTGAACCCGTGCACCACCCCAACGCTCGTCCACGCACTCGGAGTCACTGGACAGCTTACGTTGGAGCAGCTTTGTGATTCGAATTTTCCGTTTATGCCCTTGGCCAATTGCTCTACTGCCAAGACTGGGTTCACTCCCTCTTTGAGGGGAACAAGCACGCGCGCCAAGTGCGCATACTCTCTGGAGGGCGCAGAGGTTGCATTCGCTTTCCCTTCGGCCACTTTTTGAAAGTGTGCGAAGAACGCGCTCGGACCTTCGTGAGGCGTGGCAGCAACCGCGAAGTAAGCAGGTTTTGAACCATCGACCCCGGCGGAAAAAAGAGTCTCAAGATTCGCCTGCAGTGATTCTGAATGTCGCACCGGCCGCAGCGCCTCGCGCAACTGCCCCAAGCCAAGCACTCCATACACCGCGGCTCCGCGTGGCATTGCTTGCAAGCCCATCGCCACAGGAGCCATCGTGCTTTGCGACCCCGTGGGGCTCGCAGCCTCGGGCCTTGGCCGACACGAAGAAACGAAAAACACAATAATACAGACTTCTCGCAATTCACAACGCATCAGTTGCAGGCGCTGCCAAGGAAACCAGCGACAAGTGTATCGGTGCAAAAGCGGCTGTTGATGCCCAAGTCTCCGAGTTCGCAGCACT
>JAYWGI010000020.1:0-10468 GCA_043779025.1 Myxococcales bacterium | reverse complement strand
TCGCGCGCGACAATGCGTGCAATGCGCACGTGTTCAGGCGCGACCACAAGAACCACGGGCTTGAAGTTTGCGTCCAACCCTTTCTCAAACATGAGCGCGGCGTCGTAGCACGCAAGCTCGGTGCCGGAGGTCGCAAACTCGGCGAGCTTTTTTGCTGTGATTTCTGCGATGCGCGGATGAGTGGTTGCGTTCAAGAAGGCCACGGCATCGGCGTTGCCAAACACCCGCGCCCCGAGCTCCTTGCGGTTCAGTGTGCCATCTGCGTGTAGAATGCAGTCGCCAAAATGTGCCGTCAACTCGGTAAGCGCAGAGGTGCCCGGCTTGACCACCTCGCGCGCGACTAGGTCGGCATCCAGTACAGGCACGCCGAGAGAAGCGAAAACCCGCGCGACGGTGGACTTGCCTGAAGCCATACCTCCTGTAAGCCCGAACACGTGCATCACCTGAGGTTAGCATCAGGCGGCGGTGTCGGGGCCACGTCTCACGATGTAGAGATGCAGCCGCCCAGACCGGGGCGCGCAAGGCCGTGACTTACGAGCTCAGCATGCTGTTCGATCAGCGCGGCTTGGTACAGAGCGCGTCGGTCGCACCTCACGGTGCTAGCGCCGCCGTCACTGAATGCTTGGTTCAAGTGGCCCGCATGATGGACAAGCCCCCTGTGTTGCCCGAGATTCCAAAAGAGGGATTCACCAAAGTGGTCCAGTTTTCGGAGTAGTGGCAGCCCTGCCTTGTGCCTGCCCTGTGCCTGCGATGCGGCCTGCGGATGCGCGCTGCTTCCCAGGCGGGGGGCGATTCCGTCGCTGCAATCTTGAGCGCAAGGCGATAGCCTAAGGCCTGTGAGCTTTGCACTCCCGCGTCGCCGTTTGCTTGCTGCCACCTTTGGCGTGTCGCTGCTCGCAGCGTCGGCGCAGCTTCGGTTTGGCGGGTACGTTGCGGGCGAGGGACCGCTCGCCGATTGGGAGCGCACGGTGTGCATGGCATTGCTTGCGCGCATTTGCGCGCGTGACACGGCGGATGCCCCCAGCCCTGAGAGTGTGGGCGCGCCGGCCTTTGTGGTCGAGTACGTTGCACAATTGCCGGCGCCCATGCGTCAGGAACTGCGAGCGTTTTTACTGCTCATCGAGCATGCGGCTCCTGTGCTTGCCGGAGTGTCGCGCCACCGCTGGACCTTGCTCGATGCGGATGCCCAAGACCGCGTGCTCTTGTGGCTCGATGCCTCGGCCCCCGATCGCTTAGCGTCCGCGTTTGCCGCAACCAAGTCGCTGTTCTTCATGGCCTACTACCGCGCTCCGGCCACGTGGGCGCAGCTGGGGTACGACGGCCCCAAAGTCGTTGGCCAGCAATGAGCGTGCCGATGCAACGCCCTGCCGACGGCGCGCGGCTTACATGCGACGTGCTCGTCATTGGTCTTGGAGCAGGGGGCGGCATGGTGCTTCGCGATTGCGCACGCGCGGGCTTGCAGGTGCTGGGCCTAGAGCAAGGCCCGCGCCTGTCGCGTGAGCAATACACGCAACGAGAAGACCAAATGATTCCGCGCTTGTTCGAGGCCGGAGGCGGCACTGCAACACACGACATGGCCGTCCGCGTTCTCTACGGACGCGGCGTGGGAGGCAGCACCCTGCACAACACCAACCTTTGCAAGCGCACACCCGATGCGGTGCTCGAGCACTGGGGGCGTGAGTTTGGACTGAGCGACTGGTCGCCATCTCGCATGGCGGACGACTTCGCCAGCGTAGAGCGCGACTTGAGCGTGAGCCTCATCGCCGAGAGTGACGTCAATGGCAACAACGCCGCGATGGCACGTGGCACAAGGGCCCTCGGCTGGCGAGGTGGCTTGCTTTCGCACAACCGCGTAGGCTGCATGAAAAGCGGTTTTTGTGAGCTGGGTTGCGCCTACAATGCCAAGCAAAACACAGCCAAGGTGCTCGTGCCGGAGGCCGAGGCCTCGGGCGCGCAAGTGCTCTCCGGCGCCCGGGTTACGCGTGTTCGCCACCGCGCAGGCCGCGCGCACGGGGCCGATGTAGAGTGCACGGATGCCGCCGGCCGTGTTGTGGCGCGCATCGTCGTCGAGGCCCGGGTGGTTGTGCTCGGCGGAGGCGCGGTGGGCAGCAGTGCGCTCGCTCAACGTAGCGATCTCACAGACCCGTACAGTCAATCCGGAGAGGGGCTACGCTTGCATCCGGGTGCACTCATCGCGGGGATTTTCGACGATCCTGTGGACGCCCATCACGGCATCCCACAATCTGTAGACTGCACTGAATGGCTGGACCATACGCCAGGCTCAAACCGGCGCGTGTGGCTCATTCCTGTGTTCGCCCACCCCATTGGCACGGCGTCGACCATGTCGGGTTTTGGCGCCGTGCACATGCGCGCGATGCGCTCGTTTCGGCACATGGCGGTGTTCTGCGCGATGGTGCACGATGAGACGTGGGGCCAGGTGAAGGCGATGCCGGATGGTCGCACGCAGCTGCGTTACGCGATGAACGCGGCCGACACCGCGCAATTGGGCATAGGGCTCAAGGCTGCCTCGCACCTTATGTTTGCCGCAGGCGCACGCGAGGTGCACGCACCCGGTCGCGCTCCAAAGTTGTGGAAGAATGCTGGCGAGATTGCCGGAGTAGATTGGGCGTTTGCGCGTCCGCACGCCATTCCACTCTCGGCCGTGCACCCCATGGGAGGGATGCGCATGGCAGCCGACAAGCGCCGTTCGGTGGTGAACGCCCAAGGCGAGCATCACCATGTGCGCGGGCTATTTGTTGCTGACGGCAGCGTATTTCCGACAAGCATCGGTGGCCCACCTCAGATCAGTATTTACACCTTTGCCCACCGCATCGCGCGCAGCGTGATCGCAGCCGCGCGCTGACTGCCGTCAGGGCGCGCTGAAGAAATCACACGACGCATCGGCCAGGCAGCGGTGTGTACTTGGGTGACTCGCGAAGTAAAGGTCGCGCCCTTGGGTCGCCAGAAAGCGCGCCAGCAAGCGCGTGTGGTAGCCCGTCTCGTCGAAGGTGTTGCAAGGGTCGGGGTTGATCCACACGTGGCGCCCCAGTGGCTCGATGTAGGCGTTGACCACCGCGAGCAGCGGCTGAGCGTCGGCATTCGTATAGCCCGTGCCGCCAAGTCCGCCTTGCAGCCGCGGCGCCCATGCGGGCTCCAGATCAGAGATGCTGCGCAGGCCACGCGATTCGCGCACCAAGCGAAATGGCGCGTCCGGGTGGGCGGGCGCCCACGTGTTCAATCCCTCGCTGAGCCAGTCAGCGTCCTCTACGGCGCGTTTGCATTGAGTCGGATCGCCGGGCTCAGCGCACCCAGGTTTGCGGTTGGGTTTGCAGGTCGGGCCTCCCTTACTGCGTCCAATCCAAGCCAAGTTCTCGAAGCCATTGCGCGCGCCCAATGCTGCGTTGGGTGTACTGTTGTAGATTGCACGCAAAGCGTCGGGGGCCGCATACGGCAGCAGGGACGGAATGAGCGCCGCCGTGCCCGCGTCGACAAATGGCAGAGCGCCCAAGGCGCGCACTGCGGCGTAGGTGGCGGAGTTGGTCACGGTGGGGTCACCGCTGACCGCGAAGGCCGCAAGACCGCGCGGCCTCATCGGCACGCCAAAGGGGTCACTGGCAGGCACCGAATAGTATTGCATGTAATTTGCAGGGTCCACGGAGTCGAGCATCATCTGCGAGAATCCCATCAACCGGCGCAGACGGGGTGTCTGCCGCGCGAGCCCGAGTCCCTCCTGGGGCGCCGCTAGAGGTGAGCCCACCGGGTACCAACGTCCAGCAAATTGCTGGCAGCCATTGTCACCGGCGCATTCACTGCCGTCTCCGCTGGCTTTGTACGCGCCGGCTTCGATCTCCCAAGTATCGACGGTGCGGAGGGGCGTAAGCCCCGGAGTGATATTGCACGTGGCGTAGCTATCGAGCTTGTCAGCGCCTGGGTAAATCGAGAGCGAGAGGGCGTCGTCGACGTTCGCGGGGATGGCGACGCGGAAACGGCCATCGGGCGAGCCACGGCCACAACTCGTACGACCTAACGTTTTGTTGTAGAGTGCAATGGTTGTGCCTTGCGCGAACTCGTTCTTCGGGGCGCACGCAATCTCGAGATCACGGCCATTGACCAAGTTGGCCACGCGAAATCGAATGGAGATCTGGTCCGCCTTGCAGCGCGTGTTGTCGTCGCTGCCGCCCGCCTTCAGCGTTAACTGGGACGCCGGGATTCCGACGATCACCGGGCTAATAGCCTTCAGGATCACAGAGTCGACCACGAAGTCCGAGCGTACCGCCACGTCCGACATCCCAGCGCCCCCGGAGATGGGCGCTGCGGAGTTAATGTTGGGGTCTAATGCGCCCTGCAGCATCGCGACAATGCCGCCAAAGGAGTTGCCCGATGCTGCCATGGGCGCGCTGCCGCCGACATCGACCAGACCGTCTCCATCCAAGTCGCCGTACAGGTCAGCCTGGCCGTCGTTGTTCACATCCTGCGTGCCGCGGCGTTGGCCGTCGAAGGCACGGAGGACGCGCGTGAGATTCATCTGATCGAGGACGGACTGCATCACGTTGCTGCGGGTGTGGGCCATGTGGGTGGACCACAGCAGGGCGCCCGAGTCTGGGACACCATCGCGATCGACGTCGGTGGCGCGGGTCTGCGATGCGGCTGTGAACCACGGAGCCAAGCAGTCTTGGCGCAGGAACACCTTTGCAAGATCGGAGTTGCGTTGGTCTACCGACAGGCCGTGTCCGGGCAAGTTGATGGCGATGGTGGCCATGCCCTGTGCCGCAAAGTGCCCGGCGCGCACGAGCATCTCATCGTTGTGCAAGCTCGACCCGTGAGACCACACAGCGAGCGGGAACGGCCCTGTTTGCCCGGGCTTGCGCTTGGGCACCGCTATCCACATTGAAATTTTGTTCCGCGAGTAATTTGCCTGCCCCGTGCGCGCATTCAGCGCAATGACGTCGCGTGAGGTCTCCGCGTTGGGCGTGCCCACAAAGAGCGGGGCTTCTATCTCGCCAAGCGCAAAGTAGTCGATAGCATCCAAGCTTTTCTCTAGCGCCTCACCTTCGGTACCGCCGAAGCCCAGGATGGTGTCTACAAGTTGATGAATAAAGTTCTTGGACTGAGCCACTTTGACCAGGTACGGCAGCCCCATGCGTTCTTTGCAAGATGCATCCTTCTCCCAACCGGCCGGTTGCTCATCGCCCGGGTTAAGGCCCACCGTACGCAGCAAATGCAGCTCCGGAGGGAACTCGCCGGCAAGGCGACTGAACGCGCCCTGGCCGTAGAAACCGTCGCGCAGCGCGAGCACGTCGTCGGCAATGGGCTGAGTCGTGAAGGTCCATGCGAAGGCGACTCCGTCCAAACCTTGTGTGGCCAAATCGCCGTAGACCTCACGCCTTGCGCCGCGTGTCAGCGCGCGCGCGAGCGCACGGGCGTCGTCCTTTTGCGAAGGGTGCATCTTCCACACAAACGGCGAACGCACGGCCTCGTCTGCGCGCGCCGGCGCATGAAGCCGGTTGGTGAGCACGACGGCATACTTGCGCTGAGGCCGCATGGGGACCACAGGGCGTAGCACCAACGTGTCGGTCTCGCGCTCGTACCAAGCCAGCAGGTCGCCAATGCCAAGGCCCTTTGGGTCCGCAGGGCCAAACACATTGGGGTGGTCGACCACACCATCTTGGTCGCTGTCGAGTTCTGGCCGGTAGTCTGTCTGCGACAGGCCCGCCCCCTCTTCGTGCGTGTCAAAGAGCAGGTTCGACTCCTTTGCGTGCGGGTCGTTGGGGCCGTAGGCGTCGCGCCTTGCCACCGTGAAGTTCATCCCACGCGTGCCTAAATCCAAAGGGACCGGGTCGCCCGTTTCTAGGTCGACGAGGTAGACAGCATCATCGGAAAAATCGATCTCTCCATTGGTCATACGTGCATACAGATCGGCCAGATCGATTGCAGGCTCCGCCGCGTTCTGTGAGCGAAATCGCACGGTAATGGGTGCTGTGGTGCCCCATCCCTCAAGGCCTGTCATGCCAAAGCGCTCGACGCTTTCCATCTGCGTTGCGGCAAGGGTGCTTACATTCACGCGACGTCCCGTACGACTGCTCGGGTCTGCAAAGGTGGCCACATCGTTGGGCAGAGGAATCTCAGGCAACTCTGGGGTGGTCATGTCGAACATGACTTGGGGGCCGGCGCCTTGAGCTGCGAGCAAGCCGGCTGCATCGGGGACGCTGTCCGAGGTGCAGGCCCAGAAGAGCAAGAGCGATACCAAACCGACAAGGGGTGCGCGACGCATGGTGCTTCAAACCATACACGAAGCAGTGGCCATCGTGAGCCCTCCTTCGATACGATGCGGCTTGTGAATACCCCTGTTTCCGTTGGCCTCGCGCTCACCCTATTGGACATCGAAGACGTAGCCGTCCGCTACCGCGAGGTGAGGGTTCCCGATGACGCGCGCGCCAACGTTCGCGCGTCGCGCAGCGCCATTGAGGTGATCGTTGCCCGAGGCGACAGCGGCAAGGCGGTGTATGGTGTGAACACGGGCTTTGGCGCGCTGGCCGAGACGCGCATCCCCGCGGATCAAATGCGGGCGCTGCAGCAGAACTTGATTCGAAGCCACGCGGCGGGCGTTGGCGCATTGCTCGGGGTTGCAGAAGTACGCGCGATGATCCTGCTTCGCGCGCAGGTCTTGGCGCTGGGGTATTCGGGCGTGCGGGAAGAGGTGCTGGACGCACTCGTGGCCATGCTCAACAGGCGCGTGCACCCCTGCGTGCCGAGCCAGGGCTCTGTGGGGGCCTCAGGGGATTTGGCGCCGCTTGCGCATGTGTGCCTGGCGCTTATCGGTGAGGGGGAGGTCTTGGGCGAGGACGGTCGTGAGTACGACGCGGGGCGCGCCATGCGCGAAGCGAGCATCGAACCCATCGTGCTTCAGGCCAAGGAAGGGCTCTCGCTGATCAACGGGACCCAGTATATCACGGCACTTGGCGCGCTTTCGCTCTGCAAGGCGCGCCGCCTCGCCGACGCGGCCGATGCGACTGCGGCCATGAGCATCGAGGCCTTGTTGGGCTCGGTGGTGCCGTTCGATGCGCGGCTGCATGCGCTGCGCGCGCATCCGGGCCAAGCCCACGTGGCTGAGCGTATGCGCGGCCTTTTGGCAGACAGCGAGATCGCTGAATCACATGCAGATTGCAGCAAAGTGCAGGACCCGTACAGCTTGCGCTGCACGCCGCAAGTGCATGGCGCAACGCGGGATGCATTGCAGTATGCATGGACCGTCCTGGAGCGCGAAGCCAACAGCGTGACTGACAACCCCAGCGTGTTCCTCACGGACGATGGCGCTGACATTTTGAGTGGTGGCAACTTTCACGGGCAGCCTCTGGGCTACGCCCTAGACTTGGCGGCCATCGCGACGGCCGAGCTCGCCAACATCAGCGAGCGGCGCATTGAGCAGCTCGTGAACCCTGCGCTGTCTTGCAACCTCACGCCGTTCCTTGCCGCCCCAGGAGGTATGCACTCGGGCTACATGATCGCGCAGGTGGCAGCCGCCAGCTTGGTCAGCGAGAACAAGGTGCTTTGCCACCCCGCGAGCGTGGATTCCATTCCTTCATCGGCCAACAAAGAGGACCACGTGAGCATGGCCAGCATCAGCGCGCGTAAATTCGTGAGCATTGTGCAGAACGTGACGCATGTGCTGGGCATCGAGCTTCTTGTTGCTGCAAGCGGCTTGGACCAGCGTGCTCCGCTCAAGCCTGCCAAGCGCGTGGCTGCGCTTCATGCAAAGCTTCGTGCTGTGGTGGCGCCGCTCACGGTGGACCGTGTTCTGTACAAGGACATGAAGGCGGCATCGGAGCTTGTGGCGACGGGAGAGATCGAATGAGCCGGCTGCTTCAGGTGGGGTGTGCGTTGATGTTCTGTTATGGTATTTCTTCGCCGGCCCAGGCGGCTGCAGCAACGGATGCGGTGGTCGTTGCGCGGCGCACGGCAAGCAAGTCCGTGTCGAAGCCTGCCGTGCGGACGCAGCTGGGCGTGCGGCCGGCGGTCGTGATTGGCGACGCCACGTACACCCTCAGCTGGCATCAAGGGGACCTGTGGGAGTTCGCGCTCCCCGGGGAGCAGACGGCAGGCAACTGGAGCCGTATGTTTGCAGTGCGACTCATGGGAGCCGGAACGGCAAAAGACCTGGACAAAATCCTGGCGCTGCATGTGGCCGGGGCCGAAAAGCGCGGTGCTCAGGTCTTGCTCAAGCATACCCTGCCAAAGACCAAGAAGGAGCCTGCGGTGCGCGTACTGGTCAACGTGCATCCGCTCAAGGAAGGGCAGCCCGGCGAGCTCGATGTGTTCGCCATTCGCGGGCGCGGGGGGAGAGCGATTGTCAGCTGGTTGGCCATCAAATTCCGTACGCAAGAAGAGCTCGACGCCCTTCAGCAAAAGGACGGGATAGAGCGGCTCGTCGCCTTCGTAGCAAAGGCCATTTTGCCTACGCACGCATCGCTACTGGCTATTCCACCATCGAAAGACTGAACCGCATTTTGTCTTCTCGAGCTCGGGGATCGATGTAAATTACACACTGGCAATCGCAAGGTGCCGCCGCGCCTGGCCGCTTGCGCGCTTCTTGTCAAAGGGCTCTAGCGCGCGCTTGTGATCGGCAAATTTGCCGCCGGCTCGCATCACTTCGATGAGGGATTTGCCCTCCTCCATGCCGCCTTGCGCGAGCACGTATTCGACCCATGCCCACTTGGCGCTGGTGCTGCGCACGTCGACCTTGCCCTGCACGCCGCGCTTGAGTCGGTCGAGGCGGTCGCCCACCACTTTGATGCCCGCAAACCCTTGGCCGTCCATCGGGGTGTTGCGCTTGGCGCAGAAGGGAGCGATGCCAAGCGACAGCGGGACAATCTTGGAAATCTCGCGTGTAAACTTCACGCATTCGTCGATGTCTTCGTTGGTCTCCGTGGGCAGGCCGATCATCAGATAGAGCTTGAGCCTGTCCATGCCGTGCGCACGTGCGCGCGCGGCCGAGTTGAGAATATGCTGCTCTTTGGCCTTGCGCTCCAGCATGCCGCGCAAGCGGTCCGAGGGGCCATCCATGGCTGTGGTGAGCGTGCGGTAGCCGCCGCGTTTGAGTGCCGCCACAAACGGGTCCGACAAGCGATCGGGGCGCAATGACGAGAGCCCAACCTCGCGGCCTTGGTCCACGAGCGTGTTGACGAGTTCGACCACCTTGGGGTGATCGCTCACGGCCGCGCCCACCAGGCCCACACGTTTGGCGTCGGCGGGCACTAGCTCCAAGATCCTTTCCATCGGCACCATACGCATGCCGCCGTTGGTCGAGCGTCGCATCACGCAATAGGTGCATGTGCGCGAACAGCCGCGTTCGGTCTCGATGAGAAACATGTTGCTGAGCACCGCGTGCGGCGTGCGAATTGGCGCCCACGCGGGAAGCATCTCGTTCGGCACCTTGGCCGTCAGCGGCAGGTTTTCACCGTGCAGAAGCGATACGTGTACATGGTCGATTTTGGCGATCTCGCTGAGCAAGGTTGCGCGCTTCGGTGTAGCGCGCACCAAGTCGAGGAGCGTCGGCGTGATCTCCTCCGCCTCACCGATGATCATGGCATCGGCAAACGCCGCGATGGGCAACGGATTTGAGAAGGTGAGCGGTCCGCCCAGCAGGATGAACGGATGCCGTTCGTCGCGCTCATCGGCGAGTAGCGGGATGCCCGCCATCTCCATCATTTTTAGCATGCCGACGATCTCGCCCTCGTAGGCCACGCTAAAAGCCACCACCGGGAAATCACTTAGCGGACGTTGACTTTCGTAGCTGAGTGGGATGCTCTGCACGCTGATCTCACTTGCCGCCTCGTCGTCCAAAAAAATGCGCTCGCAGGCCATGCCTGGAGTCTCCATGATGGCGCGATAAATGCGCTGATACCCGAGGCTGCTCATACCCGCGCCATAGGGCGAGGGGTAGGCGAGCCCCACCGTGAATGGCGCCTGCTTGTCCATACGGCCTACCTCGTCTGCGAGGCGCGTACGTACAAGTTGGCGTTGGGCTGGCGTCACGCCTCCGGTGTCTACTAGGTGTTGCAACATGCGCAAGGCCCGTCGTGTATTTTTGCTGTTGTCCGTGGCCGCGCTTGCGCTGTGCTCATGCCGCAAGCGCGCGCCACCGGCCACCCTTGCCGCGTCGCGCGTGGTGTCGCTGTCGCCCTCCACGACCGAGGCAATGTGGGCCATTGGCGCTGCGGGCATGCTCGTGGGGCGTAGCGCACAGTGCGATTTTCCTGCCGAAGTGCTTGCGTTGCCTGTGGTGGGCGACCTTACCGCGCCAAATCTCGAGCGTGTGTTGATGCTCAAACCCACTTCGGTTGTAGGGGATGCCGCGGTCGATGCAGCCGGGGTTGGGCGTAGGCTTGCAGACCTAGGAGTGCAAAGCTATTTCCCGCGCTCGGAGTCGGTCTCCGATGTGTTCGAGATGCTCATTGGCCTGGGACAGCGC
>JAYWGI010000019.1:0-3542 GCA_043779025.1 Myxococcales bacterium | reverse complement strand
GCAGGAGCTTTGGACGACTGGGCCGACCGAGGGGCGCTTCCCCGGCACGGCAACGCTTGAGTGGGTAGCGAAACAAGGAGAGAGCAAATGACCAAGACAAAGACGAAGCAGGCAGTTGTTGCAGACGCCGTGAAGAGCACCGGGTTTGCCAAGATGTCGCTCGAGCGCAAGCTGGCCCACGTTGCGCATGAGCTCGGTGGCGTTGTTGATTGCTCCGTGCACTTCAGTTCTCAGGGCGAGGTCTACTGGAACGCGGGGCACCGCTCGGCACGAGGGCATGGCAGAACGGCGACCGAGGCGATTGCAGATGCGCTTATGGAGCAAGCAAAGAACCACGGTGAACAGGCGGCCCGCAACCTTACGGCCTCGAACAAGGCCCGTGCCTTGGCCGCAGAGCTCGGGGTGAGCTGCTGATGGCGCCTGGCTCCTTGGCGTGGTGCGAGCGACTCGAGGCCTTGTGCCGAGGCTATGAGCAGCTGCTCGGGCGTCAGCCGTATGCAGTGCTCAGTGACGCCAAGGAGCTGGTGCGTGCCGCCAACCTGGGGCCAGCTTCCGAGAGCGAGGCCCTGCTGCGCGTGGCCTTGGCTGTGGCGCGTGCCGGTGGCTACCAGGGGGCAGCATGAGCGGCGCTTTGGAGGGGTTCAGTTTCGCAGATGTCTCGCGTGCATTGGACGCTGCTGGCGTTCAGTGGAGCGTTGGGCATGACCGAGCTTCGCCTTGGAACATGTTCTGCGGAAGCAAGAAAATGATCGCGACAATCCAGATGCCGCTTGGGTCCAGCGCGCCATCCGTCATGACGTTCGGCGACAGTGCGGAAGAGGCGCTGCATCTCGCCATCACCGAGGCCGTTCAGAAGTGGCATGAGCACTCAGCAAGCGTCCGTACCTGCGCGGACAAGCTAAGCGATGCGCTACAAGCAGGTCATCGATGAGGCTGTCAGGCAACCCCGATTGCAAAGCCTGCAACGGCGACGTCACCCTGCTGGCCTCGGCTCAGCCGGGCTATTCCAGCGTCTGCCCGTCGTGTCTCGCCATCGCCTTGAACGAACTTGTGCGGCCGCAACGTGAGGCAGACTGGGAGGCGGGCTTTCGTGCAGCAAGCCAGGTGGCCGCATCCAAGGTCGCATATGCGATCGCGGGTGAACTGCACCCGGTCATGCCCAGCAACCCGTTCAGGCCGGAGCAGTGAGACACTACAAGCGCGACTTCGAGCTGTGGTTGCGACGCCGCGAGGTGGGACTGCGCGCAAAGGAGGAGCTGCGAGAGGCGCTGGTGCACTTCTTTGGTCCACCTCGACCGACGTTTCCCGGCCCATGGCAGACAGGCGAGAGCGGCTTGCGGTGGCGCGTGACCAGCATCACCGACGATGTGATGAGCATCGAAGCGTGGAAGGTGGCGCCGTTCGTGCTTCCACCCATTGAGGTCAGTATTTCGCTTTCGGGGCTGCCGAGCGGGTCCCAAACTTGACCTGAACATGCGATCAGTGCCACGGTCCATCGTCCATGAGCGACGGACATACCGAACTGAAGCGCCAATCTGCGGAGCTCCAAGCCGTAGAGGCGGCACCACAGGAGCTATCGACAGAGTCGTACGAGCGCCTCTATTGCGGATACCGCTTTGCTGACTTCGACTTTGGAACCACGCCGGCGCCTGGAAGCAGCGAGCTAGACGAGTCGCAAGAGTGGAGCACGCCATGAAGCTGCAGCCGCCTTCCCTGCGCAACAAGGAGGAGGAGCTTGCCTACCTCCGGGAGATTCGCGACGCCGCCAACAAGTGCCGGCTGCGAGGGCTCACCAAGCGTGAGGCCGTGCAGTACTTGCGGGAGCATTTCGCGGTACCTGGAGGGCTGAGGTTTGCAGCCAACCGCGCCTTCACGCTAGCGTATAGCGTCGATGGTGACTCCTCGGGACGCTGACCCTCACCGATGGGTGATGAGGGCCTGCAAGAATTGCGCATCGCTCTGACGCGAAAGCATCACGCCCCTTCGGCCCTGCCCACGGTGCGTGATGGTGGTGGGAGCGGGCGCCGACATGAGCACAAGGAGGTCGCGGCCCATTGCGCGCGACACGGCCTGAAGCGTTTTGACTGTGGGGTTGGACTTGGAGGTTTCCAGCTTTGAGATCTGCTGCTGCGTCAGACCTGCTGCCAATGCCAACTTGCTTTGCGACATGTTGCAATGATGGCGATGAAGACGAACCTGCACGGCGACAGCAATAGTCGTCTCAGGCGCGATGGGGGTGCCATCCAAGAAGGCGGGCATAGGGGGCACCTCTCCGCGATCTAAACAGACCGCAAGCCAACCACTCAACGCATCCGCTGCCATTGCCAAAGCCTCTGACTTCGTATTGCCAAAGGTGACGCAACCGGGGCAGTCGGGGAACCCCACCGTCCAATACTTTCCATCGTTCTCAATTTTGGCCTGGTACTTCACTTGGACCTCCTAAGTTTGACGTGCGACTGCTTTTCAATACTAAGCAAGGTCCCAGTCGCCATCTCGCTCTTCGGGTGCGGGACCACCACAATTCCAAGATATACAGAGTGCGTGAAGACGTGGTGCGAACCGTTGGTACGCTGGTGCACCCACCCGGCTTGCTTCAGAAGCTTGATCACTTCCTTCGACGTCATAACCAATATTACACCATATACGGCGTAACGCAAGCCGCCACCCCAAGCTCTCTGGTCGCGTGAGGTAGTACACGCCCACACCAGAATGGTGACCCTGGTCACTTTTATGTATCCATTGAGGTGTTCGTGTCTTAAATAGATGTCCCGTCGAAAGGCGGTGGCACATGGGCGCAGTCGAGGTCTCGAGCGGTTCTCTCTATGGGCCGCGTGATGTGCCAAGAGTCACGGTGGAGACGTCTTTGCGTGTCGTCTACAGCGGGAGTGTGGCCCCAAACGATGACCGACCACCCGCTGAGCGTGCTCCCGGTCGAAGCCCGCACGAGGGCGACCTGGACCGGTACGTGAACGACTGCGAGGGCGCGATGGGCCTGCGCTCCAACTTCGTTACGGACCTTCTGCAAAGCGCAAACGACGAGGACGACGGACGCGACACGGGCATCGACGACGATGTGTATCTCCTGCCGCACGAAACCGAGCGCGCAATGAATGCAGTGGCGCTCGAGCGCAAGGTGATGGCGCGACTTGCCGCGGTGGGCCGGCGTCACGCAGCGGTCTTGCTGGTGAAGCAAACGTGGCGCTGCCCGCGCTATCGCATCGTCGCTGGCCGGTTCCCGAGTGAGTGGGCCCCGCTGGTTGTCTGGATGGCGCACGGTGCTCCCACGCTGAGGGACAAGGGTCTCAATCGGTGTGCGTCGGATGTGCCGCGCGGGCGAGACTCGGCAAGGTTGGCCGACGCGGAGCTGGCCTATGCAAAGGCCCTAGATGCGTACAGCCGAGCCGACCGTGAGTTGAACGAGAATGGACGGCGGGCTTGATTACTCTTCCGGCCCGAATGGCCATCAGCGAGCTTGCACTGGCAACCGCACCTCCTGAGGTCGTGGCCAACAAGGGTCGCATGGAAGCGTTTTATCAGACGAC
>JAYWGI010000018.1:0-3548 GCA_043779025.1 Myxococcales bacterium | reverse complement strand
CCAACCATTTTGGTGAGCGTGCCTCGCATTTTTAACAAGCTGTATTCTGCAGTGCAGAGGCAGATCGCAAGCAAACCCGCGCCCGTGCGTGAGCTCGTAAAACGCGCACTGGCCGCACGTAAGAAGCTGCGGGAAACGGGCGGCATTAGCTTAGCCGAAAGGGCGCTTGTGGCGGTTGCCGACAAGCTCGTGTTCTCCAAGGTGCGAGCACGTTTTGGGGGCCGATTGTCTTTTGCGTTCAGCGGCGGGGCTGCGCTTTCAAAAGAGGTCGCCGAGTTTATCGATGGCATCGGCGTGATGGTGTACGAGGGGTATGGTCTCACGGAGACCAGCCCCATTGCGGCCGCCAATTGCCCGACCGCCCGTCGTATTGGCTCTGTGGGCAAAGCCTTCCCGAAGATCCGTATCGAGCTCTCTCCTGAGAGCGAAATAGTCGTTTATGGCCCCAACGTCATGATGGGCTACCACAACCGCCCCGAGGAGAACGCGGCCGTGTTCACCGAGCCCGACGCCACTGGCAAACGCGGCTTCCGCACCGGGGACATGGGGCGCTTCGACGCGGACGGTTTCTTGTTTATCACGGGCCGCATCAAAGAGCAGTACAAGCTCGAGAACGGCAAGTACGTGGTCCCCACACCGCTCGAAGAGAAGCTCAAGCTCTCGCCCTTTGTGAACAACGTGATGGTCTACGGTGACAACCGCCCCTACAACGTCGCGCTTATCACCGTGAGCCACGAGGCACTTTCGGCGTGGGCCAAAGACAACGGCCGCGGGGACTTGAGTGTTGCGGAGCTCGTGCGATTGCCCGAGGTTCGCGCTATCTACGAGGCCGAAGTTGCGACAAATTCGAGCGAATTTAAAGGTTTTGAGAGCGTGAAAAACTTTGCCTTGCTGGCTGAGGACTTCACCACCGCCAACGAGATGCTCACGCCTTCCATGAAGCTCAAGCGGCGCCGCGTGGTTGATGTTTACAGCGCGGAACTCGCTGCACTCTACACCAAAAAAGCATGACGCCTGTCTCCTATCTCGCGCGTCGCACCGAGCTCGCCAAGCGCATGCGCGCGGATGGCGAGGGGGGCGTGTTGGTGCTGCGCTCGGCTCCCGTGCAGTTGCGCAATGGCGACGTGGAGCAGGACTATCGCCAAGACTCTGACTTCTTTTACCTCACGGGGTTTTCGGAGCCTGAGAGCGCTTTGGTGTTCGAGAGTGATGGCCCCTTCGAGCAGGGCAAGCTGTCGCTCTTTGTAAGGCACCGCAATCCCGAACGGGAGATCTGGGATGGCCCACGCGCGGGCGTGGAGGGCGCGTCTCTGGCGGCTAGCCTCTCAGGCGCCGACGCGGCGTACGGCATGGACGAGTTCGACAAGGCGCTGGCCTCACTGCTCACCGACAAGGACTGCCTGTACTATGCATGGGGTAAGAACGAGGCCGAGGACCGCAGCATCAAGGCCGCGCTGGCCGTCGTTAAGGGCCGCGCCCGCACGGGAGTCTGGCCGCCGCGCCGCATCGTAGAGCCCGCGGTGCACTTGCATGAGATGCGCCTGGTCAAGACGGAGGCAGAGGTGGAACGCATGCGACACGCCTGCAAAATCACGGCCGAAGCGCACATGCGTTGTATGGCGCGAGCCAGGGATGGCATGGCCGAGTATGAGCTCGATGCAGCCTTGCTCGGAGCGTTTCGGGAAGCCGGCAGTGAGCGCGTGGCCTACACCAGCATTGTGGGCTCCGGGCCCAATGCATGTATTCTGCATTACCGCGCGGGGGCGCGTCGTATGCGTGAAGGTGAGCTCGTGCTTGTCGACGCGGGCTGCGAGTACGAAGGCTACGCAAGCGACGTCACGCGTGTGTTTCCGGTGTCGGGGACCTTCTTGCCGGAGCAGCGCGCCATCTACGAGTTGGTACTCAAAGCGGAGGAAGCGAGTATCGCTGCCGTTAAACCTGGCGCCACGCTCGATCAGATCCACAACACCTCGGTGCGCGTGTTGGTCGACGGCTTGCTGGCCTTGGGTCTGCTGCAAGGCGACGCAGACGAGCTCATCAAAAGTGAAGGCTACAAGCGCTTTTACATGCATCGCACCAGCCATTGGTTGGGCATGGATGTGCACGACGCAGGAACCTATTTCGTTCGCGGCAAGGTGAGGCCGCTTGCCGCCGGCATGGTCATCACCGTCGAGCCGGGCATTTACATTGCAGCCGGCGACGAAACGGTTCCGGCGGCGTGGCGAGGCATTGGCGTGCGCATCGAGGACGATGTGCTGGTCACCGAGACGGGCTTCGAGGTGTTGTCGTCGATGACCCCCAAGACGGTTGCGGATGTAGAGCGAGCCTGCGGCAAGGTGCAAAAAAGCACATGAATCTGGGCGATGCGCTCATCCAATTCGGCGCGTACTTGCGCACCGAGAAGCGCGCATCAGAGCATACCCTCAAGGCGTATGGAGGCGATCTGCGCGCCTTCGCGGCCTTCGTGCAGGAGCGCGATGTGGCCGCGTGGGAGGACGTCCAGCGCGTTGACGTGATGCACTTGCGCGGTTGGTTGGGCCATGTGGTCGCTGGGCTCGCGAGCAGCTCGGTGGCCCGCAAGATCGCTTCGTTGCGCGCCTTGTTTCGTCTCGCCGCCAAACGCGAATGGGTTACGAAAAACCCGGCCGCATTGCTTGCGAGTCCCAAGGCGCGTCGCAAACTGCCCACGCCACTTTCGCCCGAGCACGCCGACGCGCTCATGTCAGCTCCTTCCTGCATGCCGGTTCCCGAGTCCGGCGTGCGCGGCAAAGAAACGCCCGCCAAGCATGCAAAAATGATGCGCGACCACGCTGCGCTCGAATTGTTGTATGGTGCAGGTTTACGCGTTAGCGAGCTGGTTGGCTTGCGCGTGGGCGATATCGAGGTGCGTGTAGCCGAGGTGCGCGTCGTGGGCAAAGGCAACAAGGAGCGACGTATCCCATTGGGTGCTCCTGCACTCGACGCGGTCGCTGCCTACCTTGCTGAGCGGCCTGTGCTTCTCGGCGCTAAGTCCGACGCGGGCGCCTTGTTTCTGTCCGTGCGCGGCGCCCCCATGTCGGTGCGTTCGCTGCAGTACGACGTCAAAGCTTATGGCGCGGCCTCGGGCGCACGGCCTGACCTGCATCCGCACGCGCTGAGGCATAGCTGCGCGACCCACATGCTCGATGGTGGCGCGGACTTGCGGTCGATCCAAGAGTTCTTGGGCCACTCTTCCCTGTCCACGACGCAGCGCTATACCCATGTATCGGTCGACCACCTCGCACGCGTGTATGACAAGGCGCATCCCTTGGCGCGCAAAGTGCGGTAGTGCCTTCGGGCGTGAAGGCTACGTTTTTCGGGCTTGTATGGGGCGCTGTGCTCGGCGCATGGTTTGCGATGGCCACCGCCACGGTGGAGCTTCGGTTCGCCGCATCGAATGACGGAAGCATGAGCCCATGGGCACTGTTGCTTATGCACATTTTGCCTGGCATTTTGCTCGGTGGAGCCGGAGCCGCTCTTAGCTTTACGCTCGACGAAACGCCGCTACAGAGCATAAGCGATTTGCTGGG
>JAYWGI010000017.1:0-3564 GCA_043779025.1 Myxococcales bacterium | reverse complement strand
GCTTGTGGTTGCCCCTGATGCGAACGTGGCCGCATGGGCGCGGCTGCCTATTTCGATGGGGCCTCATGGAACGTTCTGCGCGCTGGTGCTGGGGCCTGGCGACATGCCACTTCCGGAGCGCGAGGGGGTAGAGGCTCCATTCGTCAACAGCGAACTCGTGCTGCGCACGCTTGCGACCGTGATGCACGCACGCGGTGGAGAGGCGATGCGGCATGCGGATTTGCTAGGCGCATCCTTGCTCGTGGACGAGCGTACCGGCGTGCAAGAACTCTGCTACCGTTTGTTGGAGGGAGCGTTTGGATACGAGTTTTCGGCAAGGATGGAGGAGCATATGGCCGCACGAAACTGGATTGAGGACAGCCCCAGCTTGGGAAAGTACTACAAGCAAGCCATCACTTTGGGAACCGAGCGCGGCCTGGCTGAGGGCACTCAGCGTGGCCTGGCCGAAGGCAAAGCAGAGGGCAGGGCTGAAGCCAAGGCCGAAGCCATCATCGCCGTTTTCCGTGCGCGCGGCCTAGAGGTCAGCGAGCTCTACAGCGCGCGCATTCGAGCGTGTCGCGATTTGAAATGCCTAGACGTCTGGCTGGTGAAGGCGGTCTCCGCCACGGTCGTCGCAGTCTTGTGGGACGAGTAGCTCTCGTTAGCGCCTAACCTTATTCACGATCGGCCTGGCTCGCGGCCTTTGCCAATACTTCCAGCGCGCCGCGCTGCGTGCGGCCCTGGCACTGCATGAGCTCTGCATGCAATCCTTCGAGCCGCTTGCTCGCCGCCGCGCCACGTGCAAGTACAACCACATCCACAGGGCCTCCAAACCAGCTTTTATGCTGACGAAACCATTCCCGCACCAAGCGCTTAAACCTGGCGCGCATGGGAGAACTGCCAAACTTTCGGCCGACCACCAAGCCCAACCGCGGACACCCCACTCCCGCCGGGGAGGGAGCCAACAGCATCAGAAATGTCGTGCTGCGAACAGGAAACGCCGACCCTCGCTGTACGGCAAGAAAGTCGGCTCGTTTCCTGATACGAGACTCGGCCGGAAAGGACGCATCTACGCCCACACACGGCGTCGCCACGTGGGTTCAGCTACTTCTTGTAGATAGAGACGGTGAGACGCGAACGACCTTTGCTGCGGCGGTTTGCGATTACTTTGCGGCCACCGGCAGTTGCCATGCGAGCGCGAAAGCCATGGGTACGGAGACGAGGAAGGTTGTGCGGTTGATAGGTGCGTTTCATGGGAGTCTCTCTCAGGGCGATGCGCAACCAAACACTTGGGCGCGGCAGGGTAGCCGTAAAAAGCATGCTTGGGGCGCCGGCGTCAAGATCGCTTTCGTCTCCCTTTGTGAATGACCTCGGGGGGCCGTCGCGACTACAGCGGTCGGGGTTGTGATCTGGCGCGTCTTTTTTGCACTTCAAGGCCTGGTACTGGCCCACGAGCTTGGCCATTTTTTGGTCGCGCGCTTGGTGCGCATGCCGGTTGAGGTCGTTTCTTTGGGGATGGGGCCACGCTTGTTCGGGCTACGCACGCGCGAGACGGACTACCGTGTCTCGCTGTTGCCCATCGGTGGCTATGTTCGCGTGAGTGGGTGGGACCGCGGCGCCGAGCGCAGCCCACCAAGCAACGTTGGGCGAAGGACGCTTGCCCGCGAGCTTGCGGTGTTGCTCGCGGGACCGCTGGCCAGTCTGCTGGTGCCGTTGATGCTCTTTCTGATTGCGCACGCACGCGAAACAGAACTCCCCGCAGCCGAAGTGGGCGACGTCGAGCCCGCCATGCCTGCAAGCGGTGTGCTCGCGCCAGGGGATGTGGTGTCCCGCGTGGAAGGGGCGAGTATCGAGTCGTATTGGGATTTGGAGCGCGCGCTGTCGGCCGTGCATTTAGGACCCCGAAGTGTGGACGTGAATCGCGATGGCAAGGAACTCTCGCTGCGCCTACCCGGCTATGTGGGCCGGGCCGGGGTGCTCCCACATGCGTCTCGCCCGGTTGTGGCGGTACTTGGTCCCGAGAGCCCCGCGTACAGAGCAGGGCTACGCTCATCGGACGAGATCGTGGCCATTGGTGGACAGCGAATGACGCGCTGGTCGGATGTGGTTGCGGCCCTGGTGCGGAGCCGCGGCGACGCCGTTCAGATTGGCGCGCTGCGCCCAATGGTGTCCGAGGCAGACACGAATGTTCGCGTTTACGAGGCCCACGTGGTGGTGCTCACAAGCCGAGTGTTGTCGCAGCCGCTAAACCGAGACTACCTGTTTCAGCCCGCGGAGCTCGCGTCGCGAACAGGCTTGGTTCGAGGTGATTTGCTGCTCGAACGCGTAGGAGAGGGCAGTGCTGCCTGGCTCGCCGGTTTGCGTGCTGGCGACATTTTGCGGCGACTGTGCGGCACCGAGGTGGGCACGCCTGCAGGCATCCGGTTGCGGTTGCAGCAAGGCGTGGAGGGCTGTGAGTTCGTCGTGTGGCGACGTGACCGGGAGCTTTCGCTCAACGCGCCTGTGGGGCTTAAATGGGATGGTACCGAGCTTGATCTCGCGGAGACCCGCGCGCCCTCGGTGCGCTTTCATCGGGTCCCTGGTGCGGCGTATGTGTGGCTGCACGCGTGGCGAGATGCAGGCAATACGGTGGCGTCGTCCGCGCGCGCGATGCTCGCATGGCTTCGCGGTGACGGCAACGGAAGTCGAGCCGGCCTCCTCCAGCGGGTCGGGGAGAGTGTGCAGGAGCTCGGAGGCGGAGGCGAGTCGGGCGGCGAGCTGCGGCTCTACGCACATCTGTCGGCGCAATTGGGCCTTGTGAATTTGCTGCCGCTTCCGATGCTCGATGGCGGCACTCTGCTTTGGCGACTTTGGACCTTTGTGGCTCGGGGGCGCCCTCGGCTGGTATCCCCCCGAGTCAAGAGCCTGTGGGACAAGATTGGTTGGGCGGCGTTGTTGTTTGCTCTGTGCGGATTGTTGCTACGAGAGCTGGCGTTTCCTGGCTAAGGACGTGCCTCCAAACGCGTGTTTGACACAACCCAATGTGACATTCGAGCTCCGAACGAGCGCATTGCGTTAGACTGGGTGGCAGAGTGCTTCAAAGTGTGTCAGGTACAGCGGATATCTCATGCCAGGCCCTTCTTTGACGTCTTCGTCACCTCGTTGCCATAGGCCGTCCTGGGTTAGCGTGCTTTGGGTGATTGCCGCGCTGGTCGTCTCCGCGTGTGTTCCTCAGGGCAGCGTCGGAGCCTTGCCAGGTGACCAGGGCGAGTTCGCACCGGTCCCTCCCACCGATCAAAAAGCGCGCGATGCTGGGGGTGATGTGCTCACGTCTCCGCTGGCATCAGAAGACGCGCCTTCGCCCACCCTCGAGAGCATGTCCCCCGCGACTGCACTGGTTGGTGCAGACGCCCTCGAGGTGGAGGTGCGAGGCACGGGCTTTGTCGAGCGTACAACACTGCAGGTAAGCGGCTTGCCGGTTCCCACGCAGGTGGTTTCGCAAACTCTGCTGCGTGCCATTTTGGCACCCAAGTGGCTGTATTCGCCAGGTAATTTGCTCCTCTCCGTGGGGACGGCGCCACCTGGCGGCGGAGCCAGCGCTGAACT
>JAYWGI010000016.1:0-10568 GCA_043779025.1 Myxococcales bacterium | reverse complement strand
GCTTGGCCCAGAGGCCTTTGTCGAGCAGATGCGAAGGCACCACGTTCTGCAATGCAGCCAGCATGATCTGCTTGGTACCCGGGGTTTCACGCTCGAGGCCATCGAGCATACGGCCCACGACTTTGCGTTTAAGGTTCTCCTGCGAGCCGCACAGATCACACGGCAGGATGGGGAACGCCTGGGCCGCCGAGTACGCGCGGATGTCGGCCTCGTCGCAATAGACGAGCGGTCGGATCACCGTGTGGCGCCCCTCGTCGGCATTGAGCAGCGGCGGCATCGCGCCAAGCTTCCCCGCATAAAACAGGTTGAGCATCAGCGTCTGCAGGATGTCGTCACGGTGGTGCCCGAGCGCAATCTTGGTGCAGCCGTAGTCGGTCGCCACACGGTATAGGATACCCCGGCGCATGCGCGAACACAGCGAGCAGTAGGTCTTGCCCTCGGGTACCTTTTCCTTCACGACGGCGTAGGTGTTCTCGTACACGGGCCGGTAGTCGTAGCCCCCGGCCTTCATGTAATCCGCAAGGATGTGCGCCGGAAAATCGGGCTGGCCCTGGTCGATGTTCACCACCACGAGCTCGAACTTCACGGGCGATTTTTTCCGTAGCTGCTCGAGCAAGGCGAGCATGGTGTAGCTGTCCTTGCCTCCGCTGACGCAGACCATGAGGCGATCACCCTCCGAAATCATTGAGAAATCGCCAATGGCGCGCCCCATGGCTCGGGAAAGGCGCATCTCTACAGAACGTTCGGGGTCCATCGTGGGCAGCGTTAGCAAAGGACGCGCCCCCTTTGCGGGACTTCTTTTGTCGCTCGAAACGCGAGGTCTCTTTTGCGCGACGTCGGCTCTAGGCGTAGGATTGGAGTGTGAACGTTCTTTTGCACAAAATTGGGAAAGCTTCGGGGACCATCTCGGGCAAGCTCGCAAAGCTTCCAAAGAAGGGCGCGATCGTTGTGGTCGAGTTCCAGGATGGCCAGCACGAGTACGTCACCACGCCCGTCCAACGGGTCATGCGTCTGACGGAAAAGAACGTCTATTACGTTGAAACAACCAACAGCCGCTACCGGCTCGAGGTGTTGGACGATGCGGCGTCTGCCTCGGGGGCTGCGCCTGCGACGCCAGCGACCAATAAGACCTAAGACACCGCACGCCGCTCGTCAGCGCGGTCCACGCTAGCGCTGCATAAATTGCCAGCCTAGCCCGGCCAATACGACAAGCAAAACACCAGCGAGCACGCCGACCAACACCATCGACGTGCTGCTTGCTGGCGCCGCTTGAGATTTGTTGATCGCGAGAGCTGAGGGCCGTGGCCTCAGGCTTCCATTTTGCGCGGCCGGCGGCTGCGTGTAGGAAGGCAGCAAGCCAGGCGGCGGCATCGAGGGATACTGGTCGACAGTAGGCAATGCATAGCCTTGCGGACCCGGCGTAAGGTTCATGTCCTCTAGCGCCGAGAGATTCCCTTCGGTCACCGCACGAAGACTCTCCCGGAACTCACGTGTGCGCAGCGCACCTGGCTCGAGTGCCTCATTGGCCCAATTTGTGGGGTCAATAAAGTCAGTGGGCGATAGCGGCGAAGGCGCGCGCGAAGGCGCCGCTGGAATGAGGCTGTCTTTGCGGAGTGAAGTGAATTCAAACAGCGCTTCTTCGATCAGCTGATCGATGTGCGCTCCGTGCTTGCCAGTTTGCCGCACATGCCCGGCCATGCTGCGTTGAGCGGATTGCACGAGCGTTGCGACGTCGTACGTGCTGACGGGCTTTCCGTAGCTATACAGAAACTTGTAGAGCTCGAGCGCCATCTCTCGTGCGCTCGAGTAGCGCTCGTTGCGGTTCTTCGCCAAGCTACGGAGCACGATGCGCTCGAGCTCCGGCGGGACTTGACGATTGAGTTCGCTCGGCGCGCGAACCACTGCATTCTGCACATTTCTCACCGTTTGCAGATCGCTGTCGCCAAGAAACAAGCGCTCTCCCGTGAGGGCCTCCCACAGGATAATTCCGACAGCAAAGATGTCGGCGCGCGCATCAACCTCTAAGCCCTCGGCAGCCTCTGGCGCAAGGTACGCGAACTTGCCCTTAATGATTCCAGGCTCGCTGCGTTCGAGCTGTGAGCTCGCTTTGGCGAGCCCAAAATCCACGATTTTCACCTCACCAAACTTGGTGATCAAAATGTTGGGCGGTGAGATGTCCCGATGCACGATGCCCAGCGGTTCGCCCGCAGAGTTGGAAAGCCCGTGCGCGTACTCGAGGCCTTTGCAAATCTCGGTGGCGATGTAGGCGGCCACCTGAACCGCCATGCGCTGACCCGACACGGCGTAGGTCTCCGCGACGGCCTTGAGGTTCACGCCATCGACGAACTCCATGACAATGAAGAAGGTGTTGTCACCGCGGCCTATGTCGAACACCTGCACGACGTTCGAGTGAGACAGCTGCGCCGACAGGCGAGCTTCGTCCAAGAACATGGCGATAAACTTGGTCTTCTCAGACAGGTGCGGCAGCACGCGCTTGATAGCCACCTGCTTGCTGAAACCCTCGAGGCCCTCGCTTTCAGCGCGAAACACCTCGGCCATGCCGCCGGCTTCCAGCTTCTCCAACACACGGTAGCGTTGCTGACTCGATGACATATGCACGGGACAATGCACACTCCGCCCCCATGGGGGCAAGTCTACGTCGCACGGAACCGCCGTTTTTGCTTCCCGTAGGGACCCACCTTCGCACAAATAGCATGCAGCCACGTTGTCCCGCACCGCACTCATCTCTTTGGCGTTCGCGTCTGCGTCGGCTCAGGCCTTCGCGGAAGGCGCCACGCGTGCCCGCACGACGGCTGACATCTTTGAGTGGGCTACCCCAGGGCAGCAAAAACCACTGCTCCGGCGGCGCGTGGTGAGCACCATGGATACGACGCAGCGAACGGCGCTCAGCGATGCTCCGGAGGCCCCCGAAAGACTTGTATTTTCAATGCGAACCCGCTTGGATTTGGAGCACGGAAGCGCTTTTGGGACGAGCCCTGACAGCCCGAGCAATTTCGTCCCCGGGTTTGAGCACGGTCCGATCGACGTGGTTGCACTCAACGCCACCGTGACAGGACTGCTCAAAGATCACTTGGATGTGGCACTTGGGCGCCACCTCTTGAGCGATGCCGCAGGCTTTGCAAGTTTCGACGGGCTACGCGCGCGCTGGCGTCTAACAGATGCAGTCTACATCGAGGGACGAGCAGGCTTTGAGACGCGCTACGGAATGCCACTTGTTGCGGGTGGCGCGTTTGAAAGCGACGGCGTGCTCCGTGCGCCCCGCGCGAACTGGAGCGCCAATGCCGCACCCGATGTCATTTCGCTCGCGGCGATGCCGTACGTGGCGGGTGAAGCCTATGCCGACTTGGGCTGGGTGCGTATGGCAGGCGCGTATCGTCGCACGAGCGACCCGAGCACCGGAGGCTTGAGCCGCGAAGAGGTAGCGCTGAACGCGAGTACGGCTGCGGGGCGTCGATGGTCGTTGTCGGCAAATGCACGGTACGCCATGCATGCCGCAAGGCTTGCGTCGCTGCGCGCGGACACTCAACACCTGCTCGGGCGCGGCTGGAGCGCCAATGCATATTACACATTCTTCCAGCCGACGTTTGATGCGGCCTCCATCTGGAACGTATTCTTTGTGTCGCCCACAAGCGCGCTTGGGATGGAAGTACGCACGCAGCTGCGGCCCGGGTGCGCTGTCAGCGCAGGGGCCGAGCTCTCGCTGCTCGGAGCATCTCAAGCTGGCGTGGGCACGCGCGTGGGCGGCCAAGCATCCGCAACATGCAATGTGGGGCGCGACGCCGTCGAACTGCGTGCGCGGGCCAAAGCCAGCGCGGCCGGCAATGGTCAAGCCATCTCGCACACGCTCGTGTACGCGGGCTACGAACACCCCCTTGATATGCGATGGTCACTAAGAACCCGGGCGCAAGCATGGCGCCTTGAAGGCAATGAGCGCGCGGAACTAGACGGCGTCGGTGCTGGCGGTGTGGCCGGAGCCTATTACACGCTCTCCAGCGGCAGCGTCGCAGGCGTCGATGTAGAACGCAATTGGGGCAGCGGGCCAAACGCCAGCGCGCGGGTGATGGCCTACCTGGATGTGGCGGTGTGGCCATGATCGGGCGCCGCCTGCCCACTCCCGTGCTTGTGGTGGTGATCATGTTGGCCGCCCTGTGCGGCCTTGGGTGGACGCCGAAAGCACCCACGCGCGTGCCTTCGCGTGAACTAGTGTACCCAAAGGCTCAGGCCAGCATTGTGTTCTCCCACGCGTCGCATGCTGCGCGCGGAACGGCTTGCGTGACCTGCCACGCCTTGGCCAAGACCAGCACGCACGTGGCCGACCGATTGGTTCCGACGGGCGCCGCGTGTGACAGTTGCCACGGCATGATGCATGGCGCGGCAGCCGTTGGCTCTGCGGCGGCATCAAACGACGCCGGGCGAGATAGGCCATCGCGTGCAGAGTGCACCAAGTGCCACGGCAGCGCCTCCCCCGCCCCCAGCGCATGGCCCCAAGCGAGACTCAGCGCGTTCAGCCACAAAAAGCATGGCGACATGGGCATGGCCTGCGCCAGCTGCCATGGTGATGTGTCTCACGTAGAGTTGGCCACCGAGAAAAACATGCCCTCGATGGCGCTCTGCCAAACCTGCCACAGCGCGACGTCGAAATCAGCCTTGGCGGCGCCACGTCAGAGCAGCTGCACCACTTGTCATGAACGGGATGCCACGGGGCGCATGCGCACGCAGTTCGCCGAAGGACAGCTCAAACCCGAACACATGAGCGCAGGCATGGCGCACACCGCGGACTTCGGACGCACGCATGCTGCAGTTGCACGCAGCGACGCTGCCACATGCAACACCTGCCATAGCCCGGAGAGTTGCACCGACTGTCACTCTGGCCGGGTCCGGCCACGCAGCGTGCATGCGGGCGATGTGCTCCGCACCCACGGAGTCGACGCCAAGCTCGCAGCACAAAACTGCGCCTCGTGTCACCGCACCGAGAGCTTTTGTGCGCCATGTCACGCTGCCACGGGCGTGGCCGCAGGCTCGCCTTCGACCACCCGCGCGATGGGCAATCAGCATCCATCAAAGGAGGTATTTGTGACCGGGCGCGGCCCCGATAGCCACGCGGTGCAAGCCGCGCAAAATCTCGCGACATGCACGAGCTGCCATACGCCTCAGGACTGCACGAGTTGCCACGCGAGCCGCGGCATCGGCGGCGGCGTGAATCCGCACGGCGCCGGGTTTGCAGATCGTTGCCGTGCGCTTCAGCGGGCGAATGCTGCGTCATGCACACAATGCCATGCTGCAAGTGACCCCAAGCTGAGCATGTGCCGATGAAGGCGCTGCGGGGCTGCATTCTGCTGGCGGGCAGCGTGGCTTGCTTGTCCGAAACGCCCGGGGCCGCAGTGCCGCGCGCCGACTTGCATGTGCAGCTATTAGATTTGCGAGACGGCGCGCTTCTGCAAGATCAACGGCTACGCGTCCAAGTGAACCTTCCGCTTGAGCCGAGCAGCGTGCTGCGCCAAAGCTTTGGCATCGTGGATTTGGGAACCGGGCGTGTGCTCTCACCGCCCGTGCGCTACGAGCCAGTGAGCCGCCAATTGCTGGTCGATCTGATCTCGCCAGGGCTCCAACTGGCGGAAGCGGGGCACACCTATACGCTGCGCATTTGGGCGCCCAGTGACAAAGGAAGCACGGTGTGGCTCCGCAGCGTAGAGGGCGATGTGTTGGGCCCAAACCTGGTGACGCGCACGTGGACATTTCGTGTGGACGCCGGCAGCGGCGTGCCCGCCATGCCGCCACCCGAATTCTGCAACAACGTGCTGCCGCTATTTCGTGCACAATGCACTCAATGCCACGCGGGCGAGCGCGCCGCCATGGGCATGGATCTGAGCTCCGCTGAAGGCGTGACCCGAAGCGCACTACGCGTGAGTTCGCTCCTCGCACGCCGGACGCCAGGCATGATTCCTGGGACCGCTCCTTTGGGCACGGCGATGCCGCGCTTGGAGCCGGGCAACCCTGGCATCAGCATGGTGCTGTACAAGACCCTGCTCGCTCCGGCGGCCGATGAGACCAGCGAGGACGCACGTGCGCGCCTGATGCTTGGCGAAGCTATCCCCGGCGCACCCATGGGACATTTGAGCCAGGCCGACAAACGTGTGCTGTCTACATGGATTGCCGCGGGAGCGAGCGCCCCAGACTGCGGCCCCGCCGCTCAGCGGTAGGCAGCGCGCTTGTTTCGGATGCGCGCGCGGATGCCCATGGCCACCACATTGAGCAGGAAGGTCAGCGCCAGCAGCACGAGCACCGTGCCATAGAGTAGGGGCTTGGTCTTGTCCACGTCGGGCGATTGCGTGGCAAGCACATATACATGGTAGCCAAGGCTCATGAACGGGTCGTTGAGGTGCGCGGGGAGCTCGGGCAAAAAGTAGGCGACGCCTGTAAACATGATGGGTGCGACCTCACCGGCGCCGCGGCTCACGGCCAAGATACCGCCTGTAAGAATACCGCCCAAGGCCTCGGGCAACACCACCTTGGTGATGGTCTGCAAGCGCGTGGCGCCTAGCGCCAAGCTCGCATCACGGAGCTCACGCGGCACGGCGCGCAAAGCCTCCTCGGTGGCCACGACCACGACAGGCAACGTGAGAACCGCCAGCGTAAGCGCTGCCCAAATGAGCGAGGGCTTGCCGTAGGTAGGCTCGCCACCAAAGAATGCACCATCGACGCTGCGGCCCACTGTGGCCACGAAAAACCCAAGGCCAAAAAGACCGAACACCACCGATGGCACGCCCGCAAGATTGGCGATGCAAAGCCGCACGAGGCGCGCGAGGCGCGAGTCGGCATGCGCGTACTCGGTGAGGTACACGGACGTGGCCACCCCGGCGGGGACGGCCGCAACGGTCATCGTCAGCGTGAGCGCCACCGTGCCTACGATGGCGGGTAGGATGCCACCTTTGGTCATGCCCTCGCGCGGATTCTCACTCAGAAACGACCACGAGAGCGTACCCAAGCCGCCTGCGAGCACATCCCAAAGTACCACCACGAGCATCGCCAAGATGGCCACCGTAGCTGACAGGGTAAGTGCGTGCAGCGTGATGTCGCCGCGCCTGGACGGCATGCTGCGTGGGAGTGGGCTCATCCTCGTTTGCCTTCCAGTCGTTGACGTGAGCGGTGGAGCGCACGCTCGCCAAGCATATTGATTCCAAACGTGCTCAAGAACAGCAAGGCGCCAAGCGCAAAAAGCACATGGTAGTGCGGGCTTCCGACGACGACTTCGCCCAGCTCTTGAGCGATGGTGGCGGTGAACGTACGCACAGAATGCCCGAGCGAGGCGTCACTGAGGGCCGCATTGCCCGAAGCCAGAAGCACAATCATCGTCTCTCCAATGGCGCGCCCAAATCCCAACACCACGGCCGCCCCAATGCCGGGTGCAGCGGCCGGCAAGATCACGCGCAGGATGGTCTGTGATCGCGTCGAGCCCAGAGCCAACGCAGCGGCGCGGTACGTACTTGGCACGGCACGCAGTGCGTCCTCGGAAACCGAAAAAACAACGGGGCACACCGCAAACGCCAGCCCCAGACCGGCGACGCCCGCATTGAGCCTGTGATCGGTTCCGAATACACGGTGCAGCCAACCTGCGAGCACGACCAAGGCGAAGAAGCCCACAACCACCGAGGGCACACCTGAGAGCATTTCGATTGCAGGTTTGACCCATTCCCGCAGACGCCTGGGGGCAAACTCTGCCACGTAGACCGCCGCGCCAATGCTAAGCGGAACGGCATAGAAAATGGCCACCAATGTCACCTTGAGGGAGCCCAAAAATAGCGGCAAAACACTGTATTTTGGCACATCCCCAACGGGCTGCCACATGTGTGCGTTGCCCGCGGTGGTGGCGTATGTGCCGAGCATCTGCAGCGGTGTGACCTCCTGATGCACAAGCTCGCTCGTGAGCAAGGGCAACGCCTCTTTGCCCACGAACATAAGGATGAGCAACACTGCGAGCACGGATACCAAGGCTGTGGTCTTGATGAGCCCCTCGGCCAGCGCCTCAAGCCGCCGCGGTTTGCGCGCGAGATCTATTTTTGCCATGCGCTCGGTGCCAACGCCGCGCTCATTTTGGCAGCGGGTAGTAGCCGACGGCCGAAATCACTTTTTGTCCGTCGGGACCTTGCACCCACGTAACGAACTCAGCGGCCGTGCCGACGGCGGGGCCGGCCGTATAGAAGAACAGAGGGCGGCTCACAGGGTAAGCGCCCGACTGCGCTGTCTCCAAATTTGGCGCCACAGCAGGGCTAGTTGCATCCTTCTTGAGTGGCAACGCTTTGACGCCCTCCAGGTAGGCGATGCCGCCGTAGCCGATGCTGTAGGAATCACCTTTCACGGCGGACGCTACCGCGGAGGTGCCGGCCAAGGTTTGCACACCTGCGGCGAAGTCTTTGTTCTCGAGCACGTGCTCCTTGAAGTAGCCGTAGGTACCCGAGTTGTTCTCGCGGCCGTAAAGCACGATGGCGTGATCGGCTCCACCTAAGGCCTTCCAGTTGGTGACCTCGCCGCGATAGATGCGTCCTACATCTTGTACAGAAAGCGCCGCAATGGGGTTAGCTGCGTGTACGTAAACAGCGAGCGCATCGAGCGCCACTTTGATCTCCACCGCGTCTTTGCCCTGCTTGGCTTTGAGGTCGGCGCGCTCTTTGTCTTTCATGGCACGGCTAGATTCGCATACGTCGGTGCTACCGTTGATAAGCGCCGCGATGCCGGTGCCTGATCCGCCGCCTGTGACTTGGATGCTGGAACCAGGGTGTGAAGCCATGTAGCCCTCCGCCCAGCGCTGCCCCAAGAGGACCATCGTGTCGGAGCCTTTGACACTCACGGCCGAAGGCTTGACCGCTGCCGCGCCGGCGGCTGTCTCCTGGGGCTTGTCCGCACGACGCGTGCAGCCCGTAGACGCCAGCGACGCCAGCGCGGTCAGAACAGACAGACAAAGAAAGCGTGTAGTGCTCATAGGATTCGTGCTCCGCGTATCAGCCGAAACGGCCGGTGATGTAGTCTTCGGTTTGTCGCTGCTTGGGGCGTGTGAACATGGTTTGGGTCTCACCGACTTCGACCAGATTGCCCATGTAGAAGAAGGCGGTGCGCTGCGAGACGCGCGCCGCCTGCTGCATGCTGTGGGTGACGATGACGATGGTTAGGTCTTCCTTGAGTACCGAAATGAGATCCTCAAGTTTGGCCGTGGCAATGGGGTCAAGCGCACTGGCGGGCTCGTCCATGAGCAAGACCTCGGGCTCTACGGCAAGGGCACGTGCGATACACAAGCGCTGCTGCTGGCCGCCAGACAGTCCCAGTCCAGACTCGTGCAAGCGGTCTTTGACCTCATCCCAAAGTGCCGCTTGTCTCAGCGCGCGTTCACACTTCTCGGCGAGTGCGGTTTTCGATTTTTCGCCGCCGATGCGTAGGCCATACACGACGTTCTCGAAGATGCTTTTTGGAAACGGGTTGGAACGCTGAAACACCATGCCCACATGCCTACGCAGCCGCGCAGGATCAACGTCCGCAGCATACACGTTTTGACCGTCTAGCTCGACGGTGCCCGTGACGCGTACATTGTCGATGGTGTCGTTCATGCGATTGAGAGACCGCAGGAAGGTAGACTTGCCGCAACCGCTTGGCCCGATGAGCGCAAGCACTTGGTTCTCGCCTACCTCCAACGACACTTCCGCGACTGCACGCTTATCGCTGTAAAACACCGACAGGTTTTGCGCCGACATCTTCGTCAGAAAGGGCAGCTGCCTCGACGAGCGGGCAGCACTACGGCTTTGCTCTTGGTGAACCGAGGGGACCACATCCGACATCCGTGCACGCTACGCAGGTCACAAGGAGATTGTCAGTCACTCGTGTGACAACAAGGCGAACTTTGAAGCCGGTGACGCGCTTTCTCATAAACAAACGCGCCCCGCTCGTTGTCCGAGCGGGGCGCGAACCTATGCGCCCCCGAGGGCTCAGGGGCAGGCGGCGGGCTTCATCCCTGCGTTGACCCATGCCTTGAACGGGCCATACACCGAAGCGTCCAACGGCTTGGGCTCCAGCGTGCCTGAAGAGGAGTTGAACTTCACTGGCATCTCTCCGCTGGTCACCTCGTCGACAGCCAAATCGCCCACCGATGCAAACAAGGAAGGTGTTCCGTTCCTGTCGGGCTTGGGGACTGCGAGCAACCCCGCGTACGTGTCCAGAATCACACTGCCCGAACGGTTCGCCGTATTGTGACACGGCATGCAATTGCCATTAAGGAAGGTCACAGCGACCTCCGGCAGCTCCGGTTGGCAAGCCCCCGCGTCGACGCCACTCTTCATCAGCGTCGACGCGTCCTGCGAGCCCACAGTGCCCCCATCCGTTCCCTTGGACGCGTTCTCGTTTGTAGAGGTGGTACACGCCGCCGCAAGCGCCAGGGCGACAAGAGCAAACAGAGCGAGGGTATTTTTCATTGGAGCGTCTCGTGCGTCTGACGTGGATCAGCCGTTGTTTGGGCTCGTGAAGTCCACCGTAAGGTCGACTTCAGGTTTTACGGTGACGCCCAA
>JAYWGI010000015.1:0-10851 GCA_043779025.1 Myxococcales bacterium | reverse complement strand
TTCATCCACCGACATACACCCCGGAGCTCTTGCTCGAGTACCAAACGCGGTGTCATTGGTTTCAGGAGGTCCGCGCATTACGAGAGGAAGCGGACGTTCTCGTGTTCACACACGGCCGGCATCTCTGGAAGTCGCTCGAGTCTCGAAACTCCACCAAGGGGACAGACATCGCACTCCAGGCGCTTGCTCAGGCGGCACGCGCGATCGCACCCAAGAAGCTTCGCTGCGTGACCTTCGAGTATGGCCCCGACGTCGATGCCTCGCGCGCACTCGCAAAGGAGCTCGGACTCGAGGATCACATCCTGTGGCTTCCTTTCTGCGGTCGAAAAGAGATCATGACGCTGATGTCAGTCGGCGATTTTTGCCTAGGTGAGTTCGGTCCTTCGTACCTTTCATGCGGCACGATTTATGAGGCGCTCACGCTTGGAAAGCCACTGATTCACAACCGCGAGGATTCGCTGTATGCGGCCCACTACCCAGAACTCTATCCCATGTGCCAAGCGTCGACGGCGTCTGAGATCGCCTCCCACATTGTGGACTTTGCTTCCGACCCCGCACCATTTCGCGTCAAAGGCGAACAGGGGCGTCAGTGGCATGAAGAGTACGGCGTAAGGCGTCCCGTAGACGCCATTCTGCAGCACCTACAGCTGAGCTGAGCGAGAAGCGCTTGTCGCCCCGGGGCGACTACGCCAAAAAACGGGTGAGCTCGGTCTGCCAGGTGCTTGGGTCTGGGCTGTTCGCAGGGCCCAACACATAAGACTCAAACAACGATGGTCCCTGAGCATGACCGCTCGCGGCAATCCACGCCTGAAACTCACCCCAGGCGCCGGGCAAGCCCTCGTAAGCGCCATGATAATTGGTGCGTAGTGCACGTACGCTAGGTAATTCACTGGGTTTCACACGACCGTTGGCGCGCACGGGGGCATCCACGGGAAAGCCCAACTCAAAATCAAAGGTCGTAAAATCGGGGCCGCTCAAGTTAAAGTGGTGCGCCACCAAGGGCCCCGCAGGCAAAACCCCCTGCTCCTTGAGCTCGGCCAAGAGCTCCATCACGGCCGGCCCAAAGAGCTTCGGCATGTCTGCCACAGGGATCGTGAGGTGAATCACCGCAGTGGTGCGACGTTCGGTTTGCACAACAGTGGGCGTGTCGATCATGACGTGAAGTGGGCCATGGGCAGCTCGCCCACTGCAAGATCAAGTTTGGCCGTCTGCGCCTCTACGTGTTGGTCAGCGAAATGACGGCAAGCTTACTGCCACAGGCTCCGGTGTGAGCTGCACGCCAAACTTTGCGTGTACTGCCGCCGCGATTTCGCTTGCGTAGGCCCACACGTGCTCGCCCGTAGCGCCGCCTCGGTTCACGAGGGCCAGCGCGTGTTTGCCCGACTGCCCGACCGCGCCGCGCACGGTTCCGCGCGGGTACCCTGCCCCCTCAATGAGCCACGCCGCCGCGAGCTTTCGCTGCCCATTGGGGGCTTCGTAGTTGGGGCATTGTGGGTGCGCCGCGAGCAAGGTGCACGCCGCATCAGCGCTCACCACAGGGTTCACAAAGAACGAACCTGCGCCGCGCGTGTCGGAGTCGCTTGGGTCGAGCACCATCCCCTTGGAGGCGCGCGCGGCGAGCACCGCCGCACGCACATCGGCGAGCCCGACTTTGCCGGTGCCGAGCGTGCGCTGCAGCTCGGCGAATGCAGCCGTACCGGTGAGAGCGCGCCGCAGCTTGAGTGTCACCCCCAGCACGACATAGCGCTGCGAGCCCTTCATCACACTGCTGCGGTATGCATACATGCATTCTGCAAGTGCAAGCGTTGCAAACTCGTCGGTCTCGGAGTCGTAAACGTCGGCCTCCACCAACACCGAGGAAATATCCTGACCGTATGCGCCCACGTTCTGCACGGCCGCACCGCCTACATGCCCCGGAATGCCCGACATGCACTCAAGCCCGGCAAAGCCACGCTCTACCGAATCAAGCACCAGTGCGTCCCAAGAGACGCCCGCAGCCACACGAACCTCGCTGCCGTCCCAATACGTCTGCGTGAGCCCGGACAAGCGGATCACATCGCCCTCAAACGGCGCCTCGCCCGCGAGCAAGTTGCTACCTCCCCCCACAACAAGCCATGGGAGACCAGCGTCCTTGGCCTCCTTCACCGCGTCCTGCACCTCCAGCGCGTAGGCGCAGTCGCGCACGCGCGCGATGGGACCGCCCACGCCAAAGGTGGTGAGATTTGCAAACGAAACGCCGGTGTGATCCTTCACGGTGACCCCAAACATACACCAAGACTCATGGCGTGGCGCGGGTGCTCATGCGTGCGCAATACATGCGTGCTCGGTCCACTTCGCCCCGCGGCATGCCGGCGGCGTCGAGCGCATCACCAAAGTACTCGTCCTTGTCACCGATGCCGTTCGTGCTGGCCTGCGAGCTACGGTATGCGAACCCTGCAGGCTTGATGCCACCGGCCCAATTCCACCCCAAGAATACCGCGCTATGCCCTGTGCGACCACGCCAGAACTGGACGAAGTCACCGGGCTCGCACGCCTCCGAAGGCACGCTTCTCCCAACACCAAAGCTCTCCATGGCAGGCCCCAGAAGGCGCTCGCTGTCGCCATCGGCGCCGTACCATGCGCGTTGAAACGCATGCAGTTCTGAAGGCGATTTGGACTGCAAAAGTCCGCGCGCAAACCCCACCCGCCACGCGACGGCAAAGGTGAAGCCACTGCAATAGGTCGTGCCTTCGTCGCCCGCGGCGAGCACGACCTCCCCACGTGCACGCAACTCGCTCGGCGACCCAGTCCCCGTGAATCTGTAGCCGCCGCCGTCGGCATAGCGGCGCGCAGTAACGATCACGTCGATGTCGCTGTGGCGCGCACGGGGGTCTTGTGGCCCGGGCGCGATGGGACAATGACAGCCCCCGACGAGGCACAGGATGGCCAAGACGCGGCTGCCACGCCCGGCCTTAGGCACTACCCGGAGACCTCTCGCCAAAGGCCACGCCCAAGTGGTCGTAGGCTTTGCGCGTGGCCATGCGGCCGCGCGAGGTGCGCGACAGGTACCCTTGCTGTAGCAGGTAGGGCTCATACACATCCTCGATGGTGTCGCGCGCTTCGTTGAGCGCGGCGGCGATGGCCTCAACGCCTACAGGCCCGCCGTCGTAGGTCTCGATAATGAGTTTGAGGAGTCGGCGATCCATTTCGTCGAAGCCCGCCGAGTCTACGTCTAGGCGCTCGGCGGCATCCTTCACCGTGCCCACATCGATGCTGCCGGTGCCCAGTACCTCGGCCACGTCGCGCACGCGCCGCAGCAGGCGATTTGCGATACGCGGTGTGCCACGGGAGCGCAGCGCGATGGCATGTGCGGCGTCGCCCGACACAGGCACGCCCAGCAACCCTGCGCTGCGCACCACGATGCGGGCGAGCTCCTCTACCGTGTAGAAATCCAACCGAAGCATATGACCAAAACGCGAAAACAAGGGGCCACTCAGAAGCCCCGTACGCGTCGTGGCGCCGACCAGCGTGAAGGGGCTCAAGTCCAAACTCACGCTCGTGGCAAAGGCTCCCTCTCCCGTCATAACGTCGACTCGGTAGTCTTCCATTGCAGGATACAACGATTCCTCCACCACCTTGTTGAGGCGATGAATCTCGTCGATGAACAGCACGTCGCCGGGCTCGAGCTTGGTGAGCATGGCGGCAAGCGCGCCCTTGTGTTCGATGATGGGCCCATTGGTCATGTGCAAGCCCACGCCCATCTCGTTGGCCAAGATCTGTGCGAGCGTGGTTTTGCCGAGGCCTGGCGGGCCGCAAAGCAACACGTGGTCCATGGGCTCGCCGCGCTTTTTGGCCGCGCTCACAGCGATTCGCAAGTTGTCGACATGCTTGCCCTGCCCCACGTAGTCACTGAATGCAACGGGCCGAAGCGCGCGGTCGTAACGACGATCTTCGAACTGCTCCGTGGCACCCAAAGCGCCGCGATCAGGGGGAAGTGAAGACATGCGCAAGAGTGTACTCAAATTGGCGGCGCGCCTAAGAGAGAACACTGTGCTGGCGACAATTTCTTGGCGCTCAACTGCAGCGCCCCCAGCGCTCGCCGGCCATCGCCGCGATGGCTTCTAGCTCCCGGTGATCGACGTCGCAAAACGCGGCTCCCAAGTCGGAGTCTACATCCAGCACGGCAAGCACATCGCCCGCGGGGGAGAGCACAGGCACCACGATCTCGCTCACCGTGCTCGAGGAGCAAGCGATGTGATCGGGTGCATCATGCACGTTGTCGTGGCGCTGCGTGGTTTTGGTGCGCGCCGCGGCGCCGCATACACCGCGCGAGAACGCGATGCGCAAGCAGCCGTGCCCGCCTTGGTAGGGGCCCACGAACAGCTCCTCCCCACGAGCGCGGTAGAATCCTGTCCAGTGGAAGTACTCGAAGCTGTGGTGAAGCTCACAGACGATGGTCGAAAGCATAGCGACAAGATCGCATTCGCCCTCGAGCAAGGAGTCTAAGCGAGCGCGCACCTCCGTGTAGAGCGCATGCTTTGCGGCGGTGGCGCTAGGGGCGCCCTTTAGCTCGCCCGCCTCTTTCGCGCGCTCGCTCACAGTCCAACGATGTACTGGGCGAGGCCGCCGCCGGAGACTTGCTTCACGGCCGTCGCCGTGCCGCTGGTACGCACCGCCGCACCCAACACCTCGATGCGGATGTCGCTAGAGCTTAACGTGCTCGTCCACTTCACCGAGCATGCATCGCCGCTGCGGGTACCGGAGCGCATCGCGCCGCTCGTATCCGCGTTCGGGAACAACGTGACGGTATCGTACTCAACACGCGACGGGTCCGAGCCCAACGCGCACGTGTTCGTCGTCACGGCGCCGCGCGGGGCGGGTTGCTTTTGCTCGACCCAGATGTGGTCCACCCCAGCACCCGTGCACGACTCGGCAATGAGAGTCAAGGCGCCCGACGTGTGAAACTGCTTGGTTTTGGTGCAGGTCACTGCGACCCCATCCACCATAAACCGCGACGTATAGTCAGGCGGCGTGCAGGCCGGGTCACTGGCCGTTTGGGTGGGGGTGCCACCGCTCTCAGGGCAGCTGTACTTGGTGGTCCCGGACAAGCAGTACGACTCGCCGCAGCTCAGCGTCTTGCTCGCGCCTCCCACGGTGGTCATGCATGAGCAAGCAAGTGCACTCTTGCAGGAGGCAGCATTCTCAGACACTGACGCCTCTTTTGAGTCTGAGCAGCTGACCTCGCTTGTGCCCACACATTTTCTGGCACCGCAAACCACAGCCCCGGTGGCGCCGCCTGTTGTCAATGTGCATGCGCAAGTTGCGGGCGTGGTGCCCTTGCAGCTTGCGGCGCCGGCCGTCACTTTGGCGGGCGAACCCGAGGTGCACGACCACTCGCTCATGCCGTAACATGTGGCTTGCCCGCACTGCACCGTGCGCTTGTCGCCGTTGTAGCTAAAGTCGCAGCTGCAACTCGATAGGGTCTCGCCCGACGAGGAACTTGAGCACGCAGCGACAGTGGCAACAGCGGACAGAGTCACGGAAAGAAACGACAACGAACGAATCCACATAGCAATTATACTCCCGCATCAACGAGGCAAGGTTGCCCTGAACGAAGTTTGCCTCAGCGCGACGCCATCCGTCACGAAATCGACGCACGTTGAAAAGCGCGGCGTCGCGACAAGAGAATGCCTCGTCCACTTTAGAGCGTGAATTTTGCTGTCTTGAGAGGGACGCGGCATGGCCATGTGATGCTGCTCAAAGCGGCAAGCGTGGCAATCGTATCAGGATGCACGGGCCAGCCCGACGCGGACGCGCCGGACGCTGATTTGTTGTCCATCAAGGCAACTGCGGCGTCGGCACGAGAGGCCGCGGTTGCCTTGACGGACCCCACCACGCAGTTGGGCGTGCGTGTCCGCAAGTACAACGGCTACTTCAATCGCAGCAACGCCTCCGATGCGGCGATTTGGGAGAACCTGGAGGGCGCGGTAGCCCTCGTGAATGCGCAGAGGGCAGCGCAGCGCGCGGGCGCCACCATCTCGGTCGCCGAGCTCGTGACCAACCTGCTCGCCGAGGGCGCGCTCTTGATGCTCGAGCAAAGCGCGCAGTGAAAACCAAGAGGGGGGTCGCGCTCGCTGACAGCCCCTGGACCAGCCTTGCAGACACGGCGGCCAACGTGGGAAGCAACTCGGCGCGGCCTAAGTTCAACGCCCTGTGGCGTTCTGTGGCCTACGACTACGTGCGCACGCACAACATCGTCGAGACGCCCGCGCCCCGCGAGGAAACCCTCTGCGGTTGGCACCGCGGGGCCGCCGTTCGAATCAAGCACGATCTTGCCCTGCAGTTGCCAGCACAGGCGCTTGCGGGAGCCGCGGCGACTTACCAGGGCCTGGTGATCGACGCCTTGGGCGACGCGCTCACGTTCGATACGGGCGCCGCGACGAGCCCAAGCTGCCTGCGCGTGAGCCTGGTTGGCCCAACGACAGCTACGCCGTGTGTACACGAGGCGGCACATGCGGGGCCACGGTGAGCATCCCCGCCGAGGAGCCAATGAAACGCGTGTATATTACCGCTAGCGTACCGTCGGTCTGCGTGCCGTATACGCTCAATGTGCGTGTGGAGAACGGGTCGTGTTCTTGAGCGTGGCGCTGTAAAAGTCGCAACGTGCAATGCGCGATCCGCCATTGTGCGGCGGCCAGACAACCACTAGGGACACGCCGATGTTACCCCCGTACCTCACTTCACGTACACGCCGACACATTTTACCAGCCGCTTCCATCGCCTTGCTGGGGCTTGCTTGCGCATCTTCGTCAATCGATGACACGTCGATAGCCGCACGGGCCGCGGACGGAGGGACACGGGCTCCCGATTCGCGGGCGCGAGGGTCGTCTAGCGACGGTGGTGCTGAGTTTTCGGATTCGACAGGTCCGTCGTCGGTTGATGCAGGTACTCCTGAGTGTGGTCCGGGCCTGGCCGACTGCGATGGCGATCCGGAAACAGGTTGCGAGCAAGACATAAGCTCCACCATTGGGAACTGCGGCGGATGCGGCATCCTGTGCCCCAAACCCGTCGTATGGGGTGCTGCACGGTGCGCCACATCCACGTGTAGCGCGAGATGCCCAAGTGACTACCGCGCAACCCCTGACGGACTCGATTGCGAGCCCGGGCGCTTGGCCTCGTGCGGTGACAGCGTCCTCAACACTGAGATGGGCAGCTGGCTCAGCACCGGAACTTTTGGCACAATTGAATACTGCGATGACGGCAATACGGTGTCGGGGGACGGCTGTGCGGAGGACTGTCAAGCTGAGCCGTTTTATACATGTCGCGGTGTAGGCGCTGGAAGTTGTAAAAAAACCCCCGGAATCTGGGCACAAGAAGCGTTTGTGAAGGAGCCGCGCGGCTCTGAGATCGCAGGATTTGGGGAGCAAATCGCGATCTCCGGAGATGGACAAACCCTGGTAATTGGCGGTAACGCGATAGCGAAGAGCTACGTAACAATTCTCACCAAGACGGCAAGCGGCTGGGTCTATCAAGCTCAATTGGATGCGCCTGCAGGAAGACCCGGCTACCTCTTTGGCCGGACGCCGTCGGCACTTTCCTATGATGGCAACACGTTGGTCGTTGGCGCTTCGGCAGACCCCTCTGCGTCACCGGGAGTGAACGGCTCGGAAAGTGACACCTCTGAGCGCAATGCGGGGGCGGCATACGTCTTTGTTAGAACAGCTGGTAGTTGGACGAAACAGGCCTATCTGAAGGCCTCACTCCCCGAGGCCGATGACTACTTTGGAACGACGGCAGTGATCTCTGCCGACGGGAATACCATTGCTGTGGGCGCACCCCAAGAAGATGGCAGCGGAACCACCGTGGACAGCGCGTTCGACGACAACGAGTCGACCAATTCGGGTGCAGTTTACACTTTTACGAGAAGCGGCTCCACATGGAGTGCACGTAACTACATCAAAAATCCTGTTTCGCAGATTGAGGGACGGTTCGGCGGCGACGGCCTCGCACTTTCCGCCGATGGTTCGACCTTAGCTGTGGGGCTACCCGATGTCGCTGGACCGAGGGGCCCGGTTGGGGGCAAGGTTGTGGTATTCTCTCGTACGCCGACCGCTTGGGCGGCTCAGGCTACATTGCTCGCCAGCAACGCCAATACGGATGACCAATTCGGGACTAGCGTTGCGTCGTCCACAGACGGAAACACCCTTGTGATTGGCGCGCCATCGGAAGGCTCGACTAGCGCCGCGCCATCAAACAATAGTGCACCCTACGCCGGGGCAGCATACGTATTCACCCGCTCAGGGGCCGTTTGGAATCAGGTGGCCTATCTGAAAGCTCCCGACCCCGACGAAGACGATTACTTTGGAAACAGGGTTGCGATTGCCGGCGGTACAATTGCGGTCGGCTTGCGAGGCGATGATGCAATGCAGTGCGGTCCGGGCGCCTCGTTTACAAACAACGACGAAAGCGCAGGCTCTGGCGCAGTAGTTACGTTCGCGCTTCAGGGCGGAACTTGGAGTCAGGAACTCTTTATCAAAGCAAGCAATGTACGTTACGGCGATGAGTTCGGAGACGTCGTTGCGATGAGTTCCGACGCGAGAACAATTGTCGCAAGTGCCCAATACCAGGGTGCATACTCGACAGGTATCAACGGCGATCAGCGCGAGTTGCGAGACAGGAGAGTGTCTCCTCAAAGCTACAGTGCTGGTGCAGTCTACATCTTCTCGCGGTAGTAACGAGAGCTTGAAATTGCGGGCGGTGACCAGTGAGCCCGGTTTTAAACGCGTCACAAGGTGGGCGCCCGAAAGACAGCGCCTTGCCTCGCACCCGTAGCCTCCGGGACAGGGCGCTGCCGACGACCCGACGATGTCCGCAAGACGCGAGGTAGCGCCTACAACGGTAGCGCGTTATTCTCAGCCATATGCAACTCAGTAAAAAGGGCGCCTTCGCGCCACCGCCGCCGCTCCCCGAGCACGCGCAACATGTCTCTGAGCGCCTTGCCACGTGGCCCGGCGTCCTGGCGCGCACGCATTGGTTGCTGGGCAACGACGAGAAGGTAGATGGCGCCGATTTCTATCTCAACGAGCGCGAGCTTGGGCACTTGCACCTTGATGGCACGGCGCATGTTGCCGTCGGGCGGGAACTAAGCGCGGCCCTCGTGAAGGCTGGGCTTGCCAAGCCGTTTCGGTGGAGCGCCGATTTCGTCGTTCATGCCGTTCAGAACTCAGCGCAAGCCGAGCAGGCTCTTTGGTTGTTTGAGCTCAACCGGCAGCGCATTGAAGGCGTGGCAAGCGACCTCCTCAACGCCCAGATCGCGAAGAGGACGGCGGCGCGCAAGTAGCGGTCCAACCTACGCCGCGTCCGGACACGCTCACTCTCTCCCTGAGCCTCGCGACCAAGCACATCCCGTCCCACTTCGCGGCCGTTCTGACGTAGTGTGCAACCCGTATGACGACACACGCATATCTCGTCGAATGGGGCGTCGAGGAGCTCCCCTCCTCCTTCGTGGACGCCGCCATCGCGGCCCTGCCCGCGCTTGTCACGGCCGAGCTGGGCGCGCTCCGCCTCCCGTTCGCATCCATCGAGGTGTTTGGCGCTCCGCGCCGCATTGCCTTCTTGGTGCAAGGCTTGGAGTCGCGCCAAAGCGACGTGGACGAAGACGCCGTGGGCCCGCCTGAAGCCGCCGCTTACAAGGACGGCGCGCCCACGAAGGCGGCGGAAGCCTTCGCGAACAAATTGGGTGTATCCCTCACGGACTTGCAGGTCCGCGACTTGCCCGCCGTGGGCAAACAAAAAGCCGGGCGCTACGTGGTGGGCCGCAAACGCGAAACGGGCAAAGAGGCGGCCCAGCTCGTAGGCAGCCTGGTGGCCTCCGTAGGCGCCAAGATTCCATTCAAGAAATCGATGCGCTGGAGCAGCGGCGAGGGCGTGGCGTTTGGGCGACCATTGCAATGGCTGGTGGCGATGCTCGACGCGCGGGTACTCCCTGCCACGTTTGCGGGCCTCACGGCCAGCAACGCGACACGAGGCCATCGCTTCTTGTCGCCAGACCCCGTGCAGATTGCACAAGCTGCAGACTACAAGCAGACCCTCAAGTCGCATCACGTCCTTGCCGACAAGGCGGAGCGCGAGACCGAGATGATGCGACTCGTGAGTGAGGGCGCTGCGAAGGCCGGCGGCAACTTCGATACCGAACGGCTCTTGGTCGATGAGAATGCTTCGCTGGTGGAGTGGCCTTTCGTGGTCGAGGGGCAGTTCGAACCGCATTTTTTGGAGCTTCCCGCGAGCGTGATTCGCGCCGTGGCCCGTGGTCATCAGCGCTACTTCTGTGTGGAAAAAAGCGACGACACGCTGCTCCCCAGCTACCTTGCTGTGGTCAACACCGCGCTGAACCCAAGCAACATCCAAAAAGGCATGGATCGCGTGATGCGCGCACGCCTCTCGGACGCAAAGTTCTTTTTTGACGAAGACAAGAAGACTCCGCTTGCGGCGCTTGCACTCAAGTGCCAAGGCATTGTGTTCCACAACCGGCTTGGCAGCGTGCACGCCAAAGTGGCGCGCATCGGCAAGCTCGCGCAGCACATTGCCAACGCACTGGGCCTCAGCGACCAGACCAAAGGTCACGTAGGCGCGGCTGCCGAGCTCTGCAAGGCCGACCTCACGAGCCTGGTGGTCGGCGAGTTCCCCGAGCTGCAAGGCCATATGGGCCGCGCCTACGCGCTCAATGCGGAGCTGCCCGCGGCCGTGGCCGACGCCATGCGCGACCACTACAAGCCATTGGGCGCCACCGACGCCGTCGCAGGCACCGATGTGGCGCGCTGCATCGCACTGGCCGACCGCCTCGACAGCTTGGTGGGCTGCTTCGCGGTAGGC
>JAYWGI010000014.1:0-3664 GCA_043779025.1 Myxococcales bacterium | reverse complement strand
GTGGGGGTGCGCTGCTGCGTTTGGGCTTCTGTGATTCGGCCAGCGCGAGCTCGTCTCTCAAACCTTTGAGCGATGCAAACGGGCTATCGGAGGGTTTGGCGCGGCTCATGAGTTGGACTCCTCGCTCAGCTGCGCGAAGTGCGCACGCAGCGCGACGCGCACCCCCTGGATGCCGGTGAGCACGCCGTCTTCGTAGTGCCAGTCGGGGTCGTCGAGCTCGGGGAAATCGTGCGGGTTGCGGATGTCCTCGGCGGTGAGGCCGGGCTTGATGCGGCGTGCCAGCTCGATGACTTTGTGCGCCTGGTTTTGCTCGATGCCGTTCAAAAGGGTGTCGATGATCGCCAAGGCATTTTGCAGCTGTTCGTTCATTGGGGGAGCTCCAGCAACGCATCAATATCTTTCGGCCCATCGCACACGTGCAGGCCTGACGCATCGCCCGCGCCTGTAGAGAGGCCGGGGTAGATGGCGACAGCCACGCCATCGCGCGGACAGATGCCCAAGCACTGCGTGCGCGTGACCCAGCGCGCATAGCTCGCGTGGGTGCGCAGCGCCGCAAAAACGGCCTCGCCCCGCTCGCCGCATCCGGGGCCTAAGTCGGAGCCATCGCGGCGGTTGACGCACACGAACAGGTGTTGTTCCGGTTGGTAGCGAGAGCGTTCCATGGGCGTTTCCATGCCTGTAGGCCCCGCCGCGCGGCCTGGCAAGCGGTGTGGCACCCGTGCAGATGTGATATGTGCTTTGATTATGGCCGCGCCCAAGACCACTGCTGCTCAGCGCATGCGCAAAAGCATCGTCAAGAACCGGCGCGCTTCGTTCGACTACGCCATCGAGGAAACCTACGAGGCGGGGCTGGTGCTGATGGGCGGCGAGGTGAAATCGCTGCGTGCCGGCAAGAGCGAAATCGTGGACGCGTGGGTGAGCGTAGACAACGGGGAGGCCTGGCTCAAGCAGATGTACATTGCACCGTTTGAGATGGCCGTAGCGTTTCCGCTGGACGCGCGCAGGCCCCGGAAATTGCTCATGCACGGCCACGAGATCGAGAAGATCCAAAAGGCGGTGGCCCGCGGCGGCTACACCGTTATCCCCGTGGAGATGTACTTTGTGGGCTCGCGCGTGAAGGTGAGCATCGGTCTTGCCAAAGGCAAAAAGACCTACGACAAGCGTCATGCCGAGGCCAACAAGACGGCGTCGCGCGAAGCGCAAGCGGAAATTTCTAGAGGACGAAAAGGGTACACGTGAGCGGGCGAATCATTGCGTGGGCCAAGGGCGGCGAAGCCGATGTGCTGCAGATCGATCGCCTCGCGATCCGCGTGGTGTCCACGGTGCCCTCACCCCCGGGCTCCACCATTGTGGGCTCCTTTGCGATCGCCGAATCACAAGGTGAATTGCGCATGAAGGTGTTCGGAAGCAAGCTGCAAGCCGACGGTACCTTCGTGCTGCACGGCCGCTGTATTGACCTCACGACACCGCACCGCAAGGCGCTGGCCGGTGTTGTGACCGTGGCCTGAGCTTTAGAATAGTCTACCCTCTGTGTGGATCTCCCGTAGCCTCGTGTAGTGGCGTGGGAGATACCGCGAATGGCAGGCATCAGGAGGAAGCGATGAAGATAAAAAATCGAGATGTGGTTTTGGTTTCGTCTGCGGCCCTGTTTATGGGGGCGCTGTCTTGCACGACAGAGACCGCGCCCCAGGAGTCCGATGTATCGGCGCTGACCGACACACAGTTGGCCGAAAGCGCGTTGAGAATTTTGGGCGCTCGTCGGCTTGCGACCTCCCCTAATTTTGGTGTCGATGGTGTGACCAGTTACCGTACGGATGGCTCCGGCTCGGGAAGATGTGGAACATGTCATTCGCTTAATCAAAGTTTGCTGGTTGCGTGGGCCCAAAGCTACCAGGGCACCTTTGGGCCTAGAGGTTCACTACGAACTTCAGGCGCATCGCAGACCGACAGGATTAACCGGCTGCGTGATGAACCAAGCAACGGTCGCTCGCCATTTGTGGCAAAGGCGATTGGCCTGGCTGCCGCAGGCATTCATTTTACTGAGGAGGGAGCAGTGTCCGCGATTCGCCATCCCAACACCTACGAACAAGTACAGCTTCTTGCGGAGTTGTTTCGCGGAAGGCCAACCGACCTGAAAAGCTTCGTTGACGGCGCAGGAATGCCCTATGGCGGAGCGACGTCCGAGGACCCGGCAATGACGGTCGACGAGTATGAGACCGTTCTGTCCTGGACAAAGAAAGGGCTGCCGGATCTCGCACGCTTCCTTCCAGATTCGACTTCGACGGTGCCCTGTGTGCCGGACATGGCGGGGCTTCGCGACTATGCAATGTCCGCAAAAAATGACAACTGGATGGTCACGAACCGCGACAATCAAATGCCGATGTTTGCGTGTCCGTCGCTCAGCGCACCCGCGGACACATGCTTTCAGTCGAAACGCAACGGTGTAGATGTGTTTCCGGTCGCATCGACGCAGAGCTTTGGTCGCGGGTGGGCTCAAGGGGGCACAACCGTACGAATTTTGCGAAACCTTGGTTTTCGCAACAAATACTGGGCTCGCTCGTCGGCCGACGGACGGTTTGTTGGAAACCAAAACTACGAGACTGGCAATGGCACAGTGACCGATCTCGCCGCCGCTTTCGCGGGTCTCACCCGTGACGTTGTGACCCGCCAGGGCGCCGACCCCGAGTTTTTTCCGGACAACACGGGATTTATGTTCCCCGGGCTTTTGTGCAAGCAGAGCTTGCTAACAAATCCCGCGACCTCAGAAATTATGAACGATGACCCAGGCTGTATGTCGCTCACCACGAGCCGTGACTATCAAACGGTAGGCCAGACCGTTGGCGACAACTCAGTCGGTGACCGCTTCATCATATCAAGTGGCTCAACGTCGGATGACGGAAACGCAAATGGGGATACAGCCGTTTTCAGTGGGTCAAACTCCACCCTTACGCTTCGTGCGTTTGCGAAGACTGCCAACGATAGCGGTTCGGGATATCGCGCGCTGCCGCGGGGGATCGGTTCGATTCCGATTCCTTACCGAGGCGACGTATTGGTGTCGCGTTCGGGACGTTTGAGCGTAACCAGGCGTGCTGTGTCGCTCGCAAACATATCTGCGGGCGTCAGGTCGGCGGGATACCAATTGGACCGACTCACGGCCACCCGTAGCGGGGACGCTTACTCCTACTCGCTTACCAAGATTGGCACCGTGTGCGAAGCCGGGAATAAAGCGTCCCTGTCCTACGATGAGAGATTTTTAACGTCGCATCACTACTTGCCAAAAACGCCGAGCGCGGACTGGTCTTCTGAAATTTGGATAACCGACTTTATCACCGGTAGGACAACGCTCGCCCTCAAAATGAACCCGGGGCAAAATGCCAAGTACCCCCACTTTCGCAGCGACGGCTGGCTATATGTGCTCGTCAACGATTTTCCGAACGGCAATCGCTATATCGTCGCGAGTGACGTCGCGATTCGCCTCGCGAAGGCCGTGCCAACACCCTGACTCGCGTAACCAAGACCGATTCAGTCGTCATAGCCCGTGCGGCGCTCGAAGTAGGACTTCATGCCGACGAAGTACGTGCGGAAGCCGCGCGCGATCATCTCGTCGTATGCGCGGTCGGCGGCCCAGCCCTCGTTCTCTACGCGGTCCAGCGCCATCACCAAC
>JAYWGI010000013.1:0-3676 GCA_043779025.1 Myxococcales bacterium | reverse complement strand
TGCTGTGTAGTGTGGTCCTTACCAAGCACGAAGTACATCACGGCGCCGACGCCGATGAGCACCAGCCCCTTCGCGAGGTTCTGGAGCTGAAGGCCTCCTTCGCTTGAGGTGTCAAAGGCAGGGGCGGTAGGGTCAGACAACGCATTGAGCGGGTAGCGGGCCACCGGAATGGGCGCCAGTTCTAGGGCGGATGACGGCCGCTCCAGAGTTGCCATGCTCCGACTGCACAAATCATCCGAGTGTCGACAAGGCTCGACACTCGGATGATTTGCGCTATCTTGCGGTCCATGACCACTGACAGCGGGGCTCCGTCTATCCGTGAAGTCCTCACGGCCATTGCCTTGGAGGGGGCCGGAGACACACGCGATGACATCGAGCGCGACGCGCTGTCTGATCCCAATCTCCCCGCGTTAGAGCGAGACATCGTTCTGGTAATCCAAGGTGTGCGACGCTGCGGGAAATCCACCTTGATGAGACAAATTGCCGCTCGAGAGGGCATTTCGGAGCGCGCAGTCTTCGTCAATTTTGAGGACCCGCGGCTTAGCGACAGACTGGACCACACCCTGCTCGATGACATCGTTCGTACGCACGAGCACCGCTCAAAACGTAACACGTACTACTTCTTTGACGAGATCCAGAACGTCAAGGGGTGGGAGAAGTGGCTTCATGTGCAGCTCGAGCAGCGCAAACGCCACTTCGTGGTGAGCGGCTCAAACGCGAACCTACTCGGAGGAAAGCTCGGTACTGCGCTTACGGGGCGGCACCTCACTTACGAGCTATTTCCCTTCTCCTTTGCGGAATTTCGCAAAGTACGGCCACGGGCTTCGCTGGAAGACTACTTGCAGCAAGGGGGGTTCCCGCGCCCCTTGCTGGGCAAGCGCCCAGAGCCGTTGCTACGACAGTACTTCACAGACATCATCGAACGCGACGTGCGCCAGCATGTAGGTGCTCGCTCCAGCGTCGCGCTGGCGCAAATCGCTAAAACGGCATTCGAGTCTATGGGAAGTGAGCTTAGCTTGCGCAACATCGCCAAAGCATTCGGCACCACCGCAGACACCGTGAAGACCTACGTGCAGGCATTTGAGGCCGCATACCTCACCGTTTCATGCCCATTTTTTGCATACTCCGAACGTGTGAGCCAGGTGCATCCCCGCAAGTACTACCCCATCGACCTTGGATTGCGACGATCCGTGGTTACGCGCTCGGGCTACGACCTGGGCATGAGCTTGGAATGCGCCGTACTCCACCACCTGCGGCGCAGCTACCGCACCGTGTACTATTGGCATGGCAAAGGCGAGGTAGATTTCGTCGTTCAAACCCCCGATGGGCTGATCCCAATCCAGATCAGTGTGGGTGACGAGAAGACTCGACACATCGCCGCCGTGGAGGAGTTTGCTCGCGTGCACCGAGGTGCCTTGGCTCCAAAATTCATCGATATGGCGCGAGCCGAGAAGCTTCTGTCGGGGAGAAAGAGCCTCGAGGAGCTCTAGTGGCAAAAAACGAGCAAGGACTTTGTGAGTGTCGACCTTCATCGACACTCACAAAGTCCTTGCTCCAATGTGAGTTAACGCCCGCGTTTGGGGCCCTTGCCGCTACCCGCTTTGCCCCCGGACCGTGCGGGCTTGCCCGCCGCCGGCCCAGATCCGCCCGCGGGTTTGCCGCCTCGGGCCGGCCCGCGCGCCGGCACGCGTACTCCGCCGCCCGAAGAACCGCTGCGATCATCACGGAGGGCTGCGGCACCGTAGCCCGCGCGCGAATCACTGCCGCGCGCGGGACCTCGCGCAGGAGCCCCGCCGCGGTCGTCGCGGGGCGCAGCAGCGCCGTAACCAGCCCGCGAATCGCCTTCGCTCTTGCGGCGCGGAGGTGCCCCCCCGCCGTCTTTGGCATGCCGCGATGGAACGCCACCACGGCCACGTGTTGCGCCAAAGCCCGCTTGGCCGCGCGGCTGGTTGTCCCCGAAGCCTTGGCCTCGTGCGCCTGGCGACTTGCGCACGCCGCTGGGCTTAGGCGCGCCGATGCGCACCGCAGACACGATGCGGCGCGTGAGCGACACGTCGACGATCTCAACCTGGAAGGTCTCGCCCAGTGCAAGCGAATCGCCTGAACGAGACACGACGCGCAGGCCGTCGTCGTCGGGCTGCATACCCTCCGGGCCCAAGTCTTCGCTGCGCACCATGACGTCCACAAAGGGCGAGTCGATGCTTGCGAAGACGCCTGACCCCACGACCGAGCTCAGCTTTGCGTCGAACTGGTCGCCAATGTGTGGCCGCATGACTTCGCAGCGATACAAGTTCATTACGTCGCGCTCCACCTCCATCGCGCGGCGCTCGGAGATGGAGGAGCGCACGGCCGACTCTTGGGTCTCGGTCTTGAGCTTACGCAAGCTCTTGGGGTCCGTGCCCTGCAAAAGAGCGTGTACCAAGCGATGAACGATCACGTCGGGGTAGCGGCGGATGGGCGAAGTAAAGTGCACGTAGGCCGCCGACGCCAAGCCGAAGTGGCCTTGGTTCTCGGTGTCGTATGTAGCTTGCTTCATGCTGCGAAGAAGCAGGCCGTGGAGCACGCTGGCCTGAGGATGCGCTTCGACGCGTTTCAGAAAGGCGCCGAGCGCCTTGGGGTTGGCTGCGTCTTCCGCGCCGAAGTTAACACCGAGCACGGTGCACATCGCCGCCAAGCGCTCGAGCTTGAGGGCATCCGGCGGCAAGTGAACGCGGTACACCGCAGGCACATCTTTTTTAGCGAGGTATTGAGCCACCACCTCGTTGGCCAAAAGCATAAGCTCTTCGATGAGCTGGTACGCCTTCTTGATGCCCGGGTCGCTGCCACGCTTTTGCACGTCTACGGGTTGCTTCTCCTCGTTGAAGACAATTTTTGCTTCAGGCAAGTTGAAGTCGAGCGCGCCACGTTGCATGCGATGCGCACGTAATTTCAAACTCAGTTCTTCGGCCACGCGCAGCCCAGGCTTGTAGCTTTCGGTGACCGGATCGATGTCGCCTTCGAGCGTCATCTCGAGCGTGCGCGCTACCTTGTCGTAAGTGAGTTTGGCGGCGCTCTTCATAAACGCGCGATGTATCTCCACGTCCTGAACGATGGCGTTCTTGTCGAGCGTCACCTCGGCGCACAAGCAGAGACGAATCACATCAGGCAAAAGCGAACACAAGTTGCTCGAGAGTGCGCGCGGCAACATCGGGATGGCGCGCTCCGGCAAGTACACGCTGCAACCGCGCTCCAAGGCTTCCTGGTCAAGCAAGGTGCCGGGGCGCACGTAGGTGCTCACATCAGCGATGGCGATCCACGCCTTGTAGCCACCATCGGCCGTCCGCTCTACCCATACGGCGTCGTCGTGGTCGCGCGCATCTGCGGGGTCGATGGTAGGCAGCGGGATGTGTGTAAGATCCACGCGTCCTTCGAGCATCTCTTTGGGCACCTCGATGCCATAGAGTTCGGCTTCGGAAATGGCGGCGTCGGTGTGCGTTTCGGCAATGCCGGCCACCATGACGATCTTGTGTGTCTCGACGCTGAGTACGCCGGGGCGGCCGAGCACTGCAACCAATTTGCCTTCGGGGTTCTCGCGTCCGTCTTCAGGGAAGCGCGTGATTTGCGCCACCACGGCGTCGCCGTCCTCGCCGCTATTGCCCTCACCCGCAGTGGCGTCCATGGGCGAAGTAAGCACCAC
>JAYWGI010000012.1:0-3691 GCA_043779025.1 Myxococcales bacterium | reverse complement strand
CTCATCCATCGAAAACTTGCCGTCTTTGCCAAAGGTTTTGGGCTCGGTCTTTGGGTCCAAGCAGTAGCCCGCGATGCTCACCGGGAGCAGCATCGCGGCTTCGGTATCACTCGGCGCTTTTGCATCCTTGCACAATACACTCGATGCGGAAGGTGGCAGCGTGCTGGGAGCAGCCTCCGCCTTTGGCGCATCCTTGGCAGCCGGGAGGGGGGGGGGCGCGTCTTTTTTGCAAGCGGCGGCAGAAAGAGCGAGGATGCCAAGTGTGAGCATGTTGCGCATGCTCCTTGGCTTATTCGTGCGGGGGGGCCTTGCGCAAGAACTTCGATGTGGGGCGCTTGTAGGCCTCGGGCGGGTAGAAGCGCGGGAGCTCCGAGCTTGGGATGCCGCGCAACATCTCGGCCACATCCTGGGCCGTGCGTGGGCGCTCGGCTGGGCGCTTGCGCAAGCAGGCCGCCACGATGTGCTCCAGGTCTTCCGAGAAGTTGAGATCTGGCCGTCGCGCACGTATCCCTTCGGGGATCTTCTGTTGGTGCAGCTCGAGTAACTTACGGCGATCTTCTGCCACGATGGGCAACTCGCCGGTGAGCGCCTCATACATCACGACGCCCATCGCGTAGATGTCGCTGCGCGCGTCTACCGGTGCGCCTACACACTGCTCCGGCGACATGTACTCGGGCGTGCCCAAGGTGAACCCGGCCTCGGTAAGCGCCTCACTCGTTTCCAACTTGCTCATGCCGAAATCGAGCAGCTTGGTGGCGCCTTCTTCGCACAAGAAGATGTTGCCCGGCTTGAGATCGCGGTGCACCACGTTGTGCTCATGCGCAGCGTGCAAGCCCTCACAAACGTCAATAAAAATGCTCACCAATGGGCCGGCGGCCAGCAAGCCCTCACGTGACAACTTCTCGCCCAAGGTGCGGCCGACGAGGCGTTCCATCACGACATAAATCGAGCCATCGGTCATCTGGTCCAGGTCGAGCACGCGGGCCACATTGGGGTGCTCCACATGGGTCTGCACATACGCCTCCCGCCGCAAGCGCGCGATCTCGGCCCCATCGGAAGCCGCGGCTCCGCGAAGCACTTTCACCGCCACCTCGTTGCCAAGCGACAAGTGCACGGCTGAGTACACGGCGCCGATGCCGCCGGAGCCAATGCGGCGGCCGACGCGGTACTTGCCGCCGAGCACCACACCGCGCAAATCGCCACCACCAGCCTGCGAGCCGCTCATGGTGATCTCGCCGCGTAGCTCCAGGCTGCGTTCGAGCGACGACAAACGGTGTCGCTCGAAAATGCGTGTGCTCTCCATGGAACGTAACTTGGTCCACAGGATCGCGGACGCCAGTGCTCCTGCGCCGCCCAGCGCTCCTGCAAGCAGACTCAAGTCGTAGCGTCCGAGCACCACGCCCAGCGCAGCGCCCAACGCCGCGCCGGCAGCTGCAAACCCGGGGATGACGTAGGGGGTACTGGTGCGCCAGGAGAGCGCGTAGTCGCAGGCTTCTGCGCCGTGCACAATGCAGGACCCTTGATGCCCTACATACGCTTCGGGCAATCCCCAAATGGTCGGGAAGCTTGCGAGCATGCCGGTGCGCGCGGCGCAGAGCGCCGTCTCGTTCGTGACGCTGGCCTCGTGGGAATCGATGCGGCGCTGATATCGTACGGTGAGCCTGTGCACTCTGGCGCGTGCCATCGGCGCACGCAGCTCTTCGCGCTCAAGCACGGACCACGCCCCAAGCCTGGTAAATTCCTGGGTCGCATCGGCCAAGTGCACATAGGCATCGGCCACGTTGGCCGCGACGCGCATCATGCGAACCATATGGCTCAGGGCCTCTGGCTGCAGCGCGTAAGCCCCTGGGTGCTTGAGCGCTTCGATGCCAAACATGGTCACAATCTCACGCATAAATCTGCAGGCGCTCTCACGAGAGACCCATTCGCGTTCACTGGAGATCAAGCCTTCGTCCACCCGCGCTTCGGCGAGCACGGAGCGCATCACTTCTTCGCCGCGCTCGGCACGCAACCGCAGCACATAGGGCATGAGCACCGCGGCGCGCAGCTCTTCGCGCACGCCGCGCAAAACAGCAAGGTCGGAGCCCGATGCGGGAGTACGCACAGTGGCCACGGTCGACGTTCTCCTACAGCGCCGCGTGAGGCATGGTTTCGCCTTTGGATTGACGCTCTTGCATTTCGTATTTGCTAGGGCACTTGGCGAGGACGTTGTCCGCCTCGAACTCGCCAGATGCCAACAAACGGCCCTCTACTGTTACGCCCACATCCATGCCAGGCACATCTTTGAAGGTGTCAGGCACAATGCATTTGGGAAAGCGCACCTTCAGGGCCTGGTGCTTTTGTTCGATCTCGAAACGGTATTCGCACGGTGTTTCGCGACGCACCAAGGTGCCGTGCACAAGGTTGCCCTCTACACGTACCGCCTTGCCTACAAAGCGCTCCTGCGCATTGAGGAGTTCATCGACCGGCTTGGAATACACGCCCGTGTCCTTCATCTTGAGCAAAACCAACGAGGCGACGGCCGCCCCGGCCGCCGCAAGCATCGCCACCGTGAGCACATTGCGTTTGCGCTCCTCGGGGGTGAGCGTGCGCTCGCGTCTACGGGCGGGAAGAGAGGTGGGCTCGAGCTCAGGGGTCTCTGACATCTTGCCCTGAAGAGTAGCGCAAAATGATCGCGCGTGGGGACGGCTATTGTGCGCTCAGCCACCATAGGCCTACAGCCAATGACACCCCACCGCTCAAGGCGAGCGCACGCTGCAGCGCGTGTCGTCCAAGCTGCACAAACGCCCGGCGGGCGAGCAGCGCTGCGGCGCACATGCCCAGAGCCATGCCCAGTGCGTAGGTGCCTACCACCCACGCCGCGCTGGCGAGACTCGCAGCGGCGCCAGCTAGCCATACGGTGAAGGCACCACTGCCCGCCATTCCGTGCAAAATACCTATGGCAAAAGGCATGCGGGCGCGCGTCGCCGTGGGCGCCGATGGCGTGTGCTGCGTGCCGCTTCGTGCCCGCCACAATGCTCGCAAACCCAAACCGATGAGTACCAGGGCAACGGCTTGCTCCGCGCGCACCGAAAATATTGACGGCAATTGCATGCGGAGTGTGAGCAAACCCGCACTCGCCAACGCAAGTACAGCGCTGTGCCCAGCGCTCCACCAAAGTGCGTAGCGTGTGGTGTCGCTAAACGTTGGTCGCTCGGCCACAAGGGTGCAGATTGCAGCGACATGATCAGGCTCGAGTGCATGTCGGGCGCCACCAAGAACGCCGAGTACGGCGCTAGAGAGTAGGAGCGCAGAAACCATGGGCACAAGACGGCAGTAGCACGATTCCGGAGAATCGTGCTACTGCCTTTGCACAAATGACCTGAGAATTAAGGGTTGGTGATGGTGATGGTGTTGGTCATTGCCGGGTGCGGTTGGGAGCAATTGTAGAAAAAAGTGCCTGCCGCTGCCGCACGAAGGATCACTGTGCCAGTCTCGGCGCCGTTGTTTGCAACCCCAGGAATGCCGTTGGCTGTGCCCGTACCTTGCACGGTCTTCAGCCAAAACGGGTGGCCCACAACGTTGAGATTGAAGCAGTAGATCTCACCCACGAGCAATGTGAGTGCTGGATTGCTTGCTGTGGCGGCCCCGTTGCGTGAGAACAGGTAGGCCGCGGAACCGCTGTTCGTGACTGCGAATGTGTTCGCGGCTG
>JAYWGI010000011.1:0-3691 GCA_043779025.1 Myxococcales bacterium | reverse complement strand
AGAACAGCGCGCTGGTACGCGCGGCCGCCAACCACTCTGCGGATATGTGCGCGCGCAACTACTTTGCCCACGACACCCCCAACGGCAAGACCCCGTTCGATCGCGTGAAAGAGGCGGGGTACGGCTACACCAATGCGGGAGAGAACATTGCTGCCGGTCAAGGCGACGCAGCAAGCGTGGTCGCCGAATGGCTGAGCAGCCCCGGGCACTGCAAGAACCTAATGAGTGCAGATTACACTGAGGTTGGCACGGGTCACCACAAGTGCACCGACGAGTACGGGCACTACTGGACGCAAAATTACGGGCGCCCGAAAGCAAGCCGATAGGTTCGGCGTTTCAGTCGCCTGGGGTGAGGGTGAATTTGTGACGCACGGTGCCGCCCGACGGCACGTCTACGACTGCTCGCACGGCCGCCCCTTCGGCCGGAGTACAGACGAGCGCGTGCTTGCCGGCTGGCAAGGAGATTCCGGCCACGGGTGTAGGGCCCAGTGCAGTGCCATCGACTGTCAACTCACACCAACCACCGGCAGCAGACACATTGAGCAAACCGGGAGGGCCCCCCACGACGGGCACCGCGAGCGAAGCCGCGCCGCTATCCAGGCCTGGTTTTTTCCACGACTCCGCCCCCGACACTTGAGCGCGCCCAGCATCGCCAACGACCCCGGTATCCGGCCGTAGCGGACGCAGCTCGAGTACGAGCTCGACATCCCGGTAATCGGCCGACAATGTCACGACCTCTTCCTTTGGCTCAAAGCCCTCGTGATCCAGACGCAACCGATGCAGCCCCAAAGGCAAATCAGAAAACGTCAGAGGTGTTGCTGCGGCGCTCACCTGGCCATCAAATTCTACGCGCGCCCCGACGGGCAACGTAGAGAGACGGATGTTGCCCAACGCAAGTTGCACGGGCTGCGGAACAATGCCCGTAATGGGACGTTGCTGAGACCACAGGCCAAACCCGAGCCCACACAACAGCAGGGTCGCCGCCAGCACGGCCCCGCGACGGCCGGGAGGACGCAGAAGCGCCTTTTCACGCCGCGTTACTTCGAAGTCCTTAGGCTGCGTGCCCGTGATAGGCGGCGCGTAGCCCGGCGGAGGCATGGTCTCGTTGAGATCGGGCCCCTGCGCCGCAAGGACGTCGGCAAGCTTTTTTCCTTGCGCAAGAGCCGCTTCCTGATCGCGCAACTTGTCGTCGAACAGGCCCGCCATAAACTGCCCAAGCCGGATGGAGCTCGTCGCTAAACGATGCTCCCGCGCAAACTTCTCTAAGTCCTCCTGCATGGCGCGCGCGCTGCTGTAGCGTGCATCGCGATCGGTGCGTAGTGCAACCATCACGATCTGCTCTAAGTCTTTGGGGTAGTTGGCCACCACGGAGCTTGGCAGCGGGACCACACCATCGACGATCAGGCGCGCCGTGTCCTTGTCGGTACCTGCCTTGAACAAGCGGCGGCCTGTGGTGAGCTCGTAGAGCACGACGCCGACGGCAAAAATATCGCTGCGATGATCCAGCCGCTCCGCGCGTACCTGCTCCGGCGACATATAGGGAACCTTGCCCTTAATGCTGCCCTTTTCCTCACGCGAGGAGTGGCTCTGCGCCACGCCAAAGTCTACGATCTTGACGTCGCCCGAGTAGGTTACAACTATATTTTGGGGCGAGATATCGCGATGCACCAGCTTCATCGGCTGACCATCGATGGTGCGTTGTTCGTGCGCGTAGGCGAGGCCCGCGCAGACGCCCATGGCAATAAACAAAGCGTGCTCTGGCGGAAATGAGGTCACGCCCTTCTTGCGCATCTGCCGCACCACGCCGCGTACGTCCTCGCCATGAATGTGCTCCATCGCGATGTAGTACGTGCCGTCGACCTGCCCCACATCGAAGGTCTGTACCAAGTTGGGGTGCGTGAGCGTGGCAGCCACTTTGGCCTCGTGCATGAGCAGTTCGATGAACTCGCTGTCCTTGTTCACCGACGGCAAGATACGCTTAATTACCACCAGCTTTTCGAAGCCTGCCACACTGCGTTGCAGCGCGAGAAAAAGCTCGGCCATCCCGCCGCTCGCGATGCGGCGCAGCAACGTGTACTTGCCAAACAGCACAGGTTCCTGTGTGGCCTCGTGCGGCATGATGCCTGCGTCGGGGGGAACCGTGCGTGTACTCATCGAAGTGCAGCCCGATAGGGTACCTGGCTTGACGCAAATGGGTCAAATACGGCAGCGAATAGTGCTTTCGGCGCAAGATCTTGTGGTTTTCCATTGAAGCCGGGCGCATCGCGGTTTAGCGTGCAAGGCCTTAAGGAAAGGTGGCCGAGTGGCCGAAGGCACTCCCTTGCTAAGGGAGCGTGGGTCAAAAGCCCACCGCGAGTTCGAATCTCGCCCTTTCCGCAAAGACGCGAATGGCCCCTCAAGCGAAAGCATGGGAGGCCATTGGTGTCTTGGGCGAAGATCTTAAAATCGCAGCAGCAGGGCCGCGATAAGGCGTGTCTCGGCCTTGCGCTGGTCTGGCTTCCAGTCGGCGGGCAGCGCCGTGGTCGCAAAGCCATCAGGTGAAGTCACCCCGCCACGCCCTGCGAAATACGGGACGCTGGCCTCCCGATGCACCAGCTCCAAACGCCACGTTTGGTACTGGTCCGGCATGAAGTCGAAGGTCGTAGAAGCGTCCCAACCACTGAACGCGGTGCCCGGCGACGTGTCAAAGCTCTTGGCCGCCTCCCCTGGCGGCACGAGTACCAAGTAGCGCCCGGGGTTGTTGATGAAGCCGCCACCAAAGGTCCAACCAAAGTGGCTCTGGCCAAACCATGCGCGGTGGTAGGCCATGGCACTGACGAAGTTTTGGGCGGGCCCCCCCTCACCTCCAAACGCCGTCACGCCTTCGCCTTGCTCGAAGCCAAGATCGGCCGTGAGCGACACGGCGGCCCGCTCAAACATACCGCCGCCTTGATAATACTTGTATTGCGCACTGTTATCGCTGTGCACGCGTACGCGCCCGGGCTTGTTGCCGGTATCGAAACCCACGTAGCCATTGGAGAGTACGGAGAAGCGATCGCTGGGTCGCCAAAGCACCTGGTAGCCCGCGCCAGGCATCTCGTTAAATTTGCCGTAGCTCTGCCAGCCGTTGATAAGCCACAGCTCAAGCTTGAGCTTGTCCGAGGGGAAAAGCTGGGCGCGAACGCCGTTGAAGAACCATGGCGTGTTGTCTGAGGTAAACGACGGCTGGTAAGCCCAGTTCTCAAAGTTGTCGTAGCTAAAGAGCCCCACGTACGACATGAACAGGCCCACATCCACGTTGAGGCCATGCATCACGTCGGCGTGGTAGCCGCCGTAGGCTTCGCTCAGGTAGCGCATCGCCGTGTCGAGGCCATACTGACCCCGGCTCACACTTGTGTCGTTGCGCGGCACCACGGTGCTTCGCATACCGAACTGGGTCATGAGTCGCCCACGCGCAGCGCCGTGGTGGAAATCGCCCCCGAAGCCCACACGGTTAAGCGTGAACTCGTTGGCGCGAGATAGCGAGGTAGAGCCGACTACGGTGTGGTCACGAGGGGTAACATCTGCAAGCGTGTAATTTACATCAAGCACAAACGAGCCGGTAAAGTACTCGGTGTCGAGCAGGGGCTTGGTTTGCCGGCTGGTGCCGTTGAGCCACGTGAAGTCACCGAACGCGAAGGGTTCGGCGGCATGTGCTGGGGTCGTCGGCAAC
>JAYWGI010000010.1:0-3695 GCA_043779025.1 Myxococcales bacterium | reverse complement strand
CCCCCCCCGCGGCTCGTTGATTTTGGCGGCACGCTCACTTCAAAACAAAGTTCGAAAGCGCCGTCACGATCACGCCCATGATGCTCTCGCCCGCGATGGCGCCTGCCGCGATGGGCACCACGTAGTCTTCCATCCATTTCTTGTTCTTGGCCTCAGCACCCCATGCGAGCAGTGCGCCAATGAAAAACGAGACGGGGTTCGAGAACGGCAAGATGAAGCCGAAGCCCAAACCATTGGCAGAGGGCAGCCACTTCTTGGCCTTTGGGAACAGAAGTTCGAGCACGCCCAATACGGCACCGATGGCTAAGCCCCATGGGATAAGTGTGCGCGCCAATGGGTGTAGATTCTCGATACCCGACTTGAACACCTGCGCAACGGCCTTCCAGGCCTGTGCGCTCGGCGCCGGGAAGGTGCTCTCCAGTGCTTGCGCGTTGGGCACCAAGATGAAGTAGCAAAGAACGCTGGCTAGGGTACCTGTGAGGATGCCAAAGGCCTGCGCCAAGAACTGTCGACGCGGGTGCGCACCCAGCAAATAGCCTGACTTTAAGTCTGTTAGGAGATCTGCCGCAGCGAGACCTGCGCCGCTGGTGATTCCGGCCGTCATGAGGTTGGCGGTGGAGCTCTGTGGCAGTAGCACGCCGTAGGTGAGCTGCATGATTTTGCCCATGGCTGAACCCGGCGTGATGTCCGTTTCGCCCGTGGCGCGGCAAGCGACGACACCGAGGACCAACGTCATCAACACCGCAAGCAAACCCAGGTGTGGAGGGATATCGAAGAAGCACCACGTGATGATGATGACACCAATGCCCGACACGGCCGCTCCCGCGCCAAACCAGGAGACTGGCACCTCAACCTCTTTGGTGCGCAAATCGTGTGCAGTAGGCTCTACGCGTCCGCCGAGGATCTGCTTGGCCGCACGCACCATGGTTTTGCCTTGCGCGGCGAAGGCCACCAGCGAGGACGACACCAAAATGGGCGCGCCCAGCCAAATGCCGATTTCCTTCCACGCTTTGTGAGGCGAGCTCACCGCATAGACTGTCACCCCGGCGCTGTTCACAAAGGCCGCGTCGAGCGCGTAGGGCCCAAGCCAGAACATGAGGCAGTAGGCGCCCACCATCATCCATACGCTGGTGCGCAAACCGGTGAGGGCGCCTGCTGCGATGAGCACGCCCTCGTGCACAAAGTTCAAGTTCCAGTCGTGCGCCGAGCGCGCAACGTGTTGGTCTGCACGTACACCGCTTGGGTGAAACGCTGCTGCATTCGGAAACCAGCTCCCCAAAAAGTCGAACAGTCTTGAGTCGCCAGGAATCAGCGCGTGCTTGTCTTTTCCCTGACCAAATACGTGCAAGTCGCGGATGAGCGGCAACACCATGGCTGACACCATGGCCACAAAAAGAGCACGTGCACGCTTGGCGGATTGCTCGCCCTGGGCGTAGAGGCCTTGCAGCGTGACGGCCGCCGCCGTGCCCGATGGGAACTTGAGCCGCTCGCGGTTGATCAAACTGCGCTTGAGCGGGATCGCCAAGCTCGTGCCAAGCACAGCCAAGCAAAACACCCAGCCGGCAAGGATGTACCAACGCATCTGCGTGCCGCCGGGGTTCTCGGGGGACACCGACAGCAGAAGCACCGCGGGCACGGCACTGATGAGCGTGTTGCCTGTGGAATAGCCCGCAGCAGATGCTGTAGACTGCATGCAGTTGTTCTCGAGAATGCTCATTGGCGTCTTGGCAAAGCCTAAGGCCATGAAGGCATTCCAGATTGTGTACGAAAGAATGCACGCCGTCAGCGCGACGCCTAGCAACCAACCTGTTTTGAGGCCCACGTAGATGTTGGTGAAGGAGAGCAAAAAGCCAAGCGCGGTGCCCATGAGCACAGCGCGCAACGTGAGCTGCGGGCTGTCCCCTCGGAAGGCCTCGGCGTACCACTGCTCCTCGGTCATCTCTTGAACTTCGGCGGGGCTGCGCTCCAGCGGCCTGCCTGCGTGCAATTCCTCGGGGGTAGAGGCGGGAGTCTGAAAAAATGCCATCGCACGGGCATACCCGTGGTGGCTTCGCGCATCAAGGCCTTGTGCTAGTTCCTTCGGCCAAGCAATGCGTACCTTCTTCCGAATCATGGCCGCGTGGAACTTGCTGGCCCAGTTGCCGCTGGCGCTTGCGCTGTGGCTCGCACTTCGCAGCACGTTGCCCGCGCTGCCGCTCGCGCTCGGGTTGTGCGCGCTTGCGCTAGGGCTCTGGGCGCTGAGCTTTGGTCGCGTGAACTTGCTGGCGCACGACCGGCCTGTGAGCACGCTGCGTCGCCGCGCGTTGGAGCTGCCCTACATGGCGCACCTTATGGCGGGGTGGCTGGGCGTGCTGCTTCTGCTGCCGCTTTGGTTCCTTGGAGACAACGTGCATCATGCAGTGATCGTCTCTGCGTTGGTGCTGCTCGCGCTTGCGCTTTATGGCGTCGGGCCCGGGCGCGTTTGGCTCAAGGTGGAGCGCCACACCATTGCGCTTGACAAATCACTGGGCGCCCGGAACTCGCTCACCATCGCGCATTGGTCCGATGTGCACTTGGGGTCGATGACCAGCAAAGAGCGCGTGCTCACGTGGGTGGCCAAGTCCAACGCACTGGGCGCCGACATGGTGGTGGTCACGGGCGATGTGATCAGCAACGGCACGCAGTTCCTGAACGACATCGCCGAGAGCATGGGCGCGCTCCGCGCTCCGATGGGGGTGTACTTTATCCCAGGCAACCACGACTACTTCGGCGCGGGCGAGCCCCTCTTCCAGCTGCTACGCGACAAGGGTGTGCGTGTCCTGCGCAATGCATCGATTGAGCTCGAGCCGGGCCTGCGCATCGTCGGCGTCGACGATACCTGGACGCGCAGCGCCGACGTGCCTCGCGCGTTTGAGGATGCAAGGCCGGGCAAAGAGACCGTGCTCTGCCTCGTGCACGATCCGGGCCTTGCGGAGGCTTGCGCCAACCAAGGCGCCGATGTGATCTTGTGCGGCCACACGCACGCGGGGCAAGTCGCGATCCCGTTTGCTGCGCGCTTGGCGAACGTGGGACGCCTGGCCTACCGCTACGCCTACGGCGTGTACCGGATCGGTCGCGCAACGCTCTACGTACACCCAGGCATGGGCACCACCGGCCCGCCCGTGCGTTTGGGCGTGCGGCCCACGGTGGCGCTCCTGACGGTGGTGGGGAAGGCTGCGCGTGGTACGATAGTGGCATGAGTCTGGACCTGAGCCACTTAGAGAAAGCCGTGGCTTCGTTTCGGATTGCGCTCCCCCACGCAGAAGATCACGAGCTGCGTGCGCAGCTGGGCGACAGCGTTCACGACATATTGCGTGCGGGGTGCATCTATTTCTTTGGCTATACTTACGAGCTCTTATGGAAGTTTATGAAGCGATGGATCGAGACGGAGGTTTCGCCTGAGGGAATGGAATTTGTCGTTCGAAAAGAGCTTTTTCGTCGCGCGGCCGAGCAGGGTCTCATCGACGACGTCGAGCCATGGTTTGGGTACCACAAGCTTCGAAACACGACCTCGCACACCTATGCCGAAGCCGCAGCGATGAACGTCGTCGAGCAGCTCCCCGCGTTTCTTCGTGACGCCACGTTTCTGTTGGAGGCGCTGCGTGCAAGGAACGCTTGACCTCGCTCCGCGCTATTTGGAGATGGTTCTAGAGATTTTGCGTGAGCTCGTACCGGGC
>JAYWGI010000009.1:0-3695 GCA_043779025.1 Myxococcales bacterium | reverse complement strand
CGCTCGCAAACACCGTGTTGAGCTCTGCGCAAAAGGCCTCGAGCGCTGCGACCGGCAGCGAGATGTCGTTCTTGTGCGGGAAGCCAGTGGCCGAAAGGCTCTCGCTGATTCCTTCTCGTAGCGCCCAGAGTTCCGCGGCTTGCGTGCCATGGGCGGCCATCACACCATCGCGCACAAGCTCGAGCTCAAACAAGCTGGCGAGCCAGTCGTCCAGATCTGTCTCCGCTTCTACCTCCACCAACACGTAGTGGCTGTGGGCGGCATCAAACGGTGAACGCAGAGGCCGGTGCGAAAGCAGGCGCTCCAAGCAGGCCTGAGTAAAGAACTCGTATGCGCTAAGCAAAAACGGTCCGCTACATACTACCCGAAACAACGCAACGACATCCGCGAGCGAGGAGAGCGCGAATAGAAACACACGGGCACTTTGCGGTACCCGTGTGAGCTTCAGCGTGGCCGCCGTGATGATGCCCAAGGTGCCCTCGCTGCCGATAAACAACTGGCGTAAATCGGTGCCTGTATTGTTCTTCTCGAGCGCATGATCCATGCAGAGTACACGACCGTCCGCGAGCACCACCTCGAGCCCTAGCACCCAGTTGCGGGTCAAGCCGTAGCGAATCACCTTCACGCCACCCGCGTTGGTGGCGATGTTGCCGCCCACTTGGCTCGAGCCCTTGGACGCGAAGTCCACGGGCCATGTCAGGCCGTAGGCTTCGGCATGCTTGTGCACTTGCTCGGTCACGGCGCCGGCTTCGACGCGTACGGTTCTCCCGACCACGTCGACCTCGCCCAGGGCGCGCATTTTTACGAGGCTGAGTACCGTCTCGCCGTGCGTCGCTACCGCCCCTGCGGAGAGGCCCGTGCGACCGCCCGAGGGGACCACGGCCACGCCGTACTCGTTGCAGAGTGCGAGGTAGGCCGAGACCTCGGCTGTGGTTTTTGGAAAGGCGATGAGCGAGGCCGCAGGCGTGTACACCCGCGTCCAGTCGCGTCCGTACTCGGCCAAATCATCGGGCGTTTCGCTAAAAAAATCGGCACGAAACTGTGCGCGCAAGGCAGCGAGAAATGCGGAGGGAAGGGGGGCAGGCACGTTGTCGCTCATTGCTCAGGCCCCCTAGCTTAGCGTAGAACATTGCTTATGAGCGACAGCCTTCCCATTGCACGTCCCGGCCTTCTCGACATCGACGTGAAGGAGTATGGTGGCAAAAAAGACGGCGTGCCGCAGTCGTCCGATGCGCGCCTGTTTATGCAGTTGCTCGTGCTTGAGTGCCACGAGGGCACCCAGGCGGCGGCGGACGCGCTCACCGAGCTGCTCACAGCGCACAAGATTGACGGGATTGTGTACAAAGACGCCAGCGACCCGAAGGGTTTAGGCTTGCTTACGTGGGCGCGCGACCCCGCGCACTTTGTGGACAAGGTGGCCCCCCTGTTCGACCACGAAGCCATGGAGACCACGCTCCCGCGCCGCGAGCTTTCGCTCTTGGGCCGCACCTACAGCATCGGCTACGAGCCCGACTTGGAGCACGTGTTGTTTCATCGTCCGGTAGGGAACGTGCAGAATGCAGACTTCGGTTGGCACATCTGGTACCCGCTCCGGCGCAACGGCGCGTTTGCCAAGCTCACGCATGAGGAGCAGCAACAGATCTTGAAAGAACACTCGGTGCTGGGCATATCCTATGGCTCCAAGAACTTGGCGCACGACATTCGATTGGCATGCCACGGCCTCGACGTGAACGACAACGACTTCGTCGTGGGCCTCGTCTCCTCCGAGCTACACCCTCTTTCGCACCTAGTGCAAACGATGCGAAAAACCAAGCAAACAAGCGATTTTATCGAGAAAATTGGGCCGTTCTTTGTGGGCCGGGTACACGCGCGCGTCGCACACTGATAGCGTTGCTGCCATGCTCTCAAAGCGCACCGCTGCTCTCGCCTTCCTGGTCTCCGCCAATGTGCTTGGGGGGTGCCCCTGTCTGCGTAGTTCGATCAACAACAGCGAATCGCTCCGCTGGAGGCTCTTCTCTAGCTACGGCGCCAACCGCATTTGCCCGGAGATGCAAAATGCCGGCGTGGCCTTGGTGGTGCCCACCATTGGCCCGGCGAGCGTAGGGCGTTTTTTTCCGAGTCAGTGTAGATTGCACGTGGACGAGGCCAACCGAACGATGCTGGTGGAGGTGATGGGCACGGGCTACGCGACATTGCCCGTCACGCGCCGCGTCGCCTTTAGCGCGCAGTTTACGGTGGAGTACAAGCCGGACTTCTACGCCACCGAGGACGAGATCTACATCTGGGGCAAGTTCACGCGCGCGCCGGTGCCGCCCGACTTTCGCATTACGGCCAGCGAGAATCCGCTCGTGAACTTGGCCACCCTCACGCCCGCCGGGACACTTGCGAACACGCTTGCCAACACGGTGGTGAGCAGCCAGTTGGGCAAAGGGTTTACCGTTGTCCACACGGGCGACGGAGACGACTTTGCGCTAGGAATTTTGCAGCCTCCCGCCAAGCCGCCGCGCATGTTTACGGCCGGCGAAGACAACACCGTGCTTGCCACGGGCTACGCTGAAATACAGCCCCAGCAGCGCGACTATTTGGGGCCCTTTACGGTGACGGGCAACGGCAAGGCGCTCACGTTCAAAGCCACCGTCGACAAGGCGCCGCTCAACGTGACGCTGGTCGACCGCGCCACGGGTGAGCGTTGGCGACAGTCCTACGAGCGCGCCGAGCCCTTGGGCGCCCCGCCGGCGCAACCCCTAGGCATGTCAGGCTTGCCACTAGGGACCACGCAGCGCAGTTACGCGCTGGCGCCTGGACAATACTACTTCGCGGTAGACAACCCAGGTGCCTACAGCTTGGTGCCCATGATGTCCGCTTCGGCGGCGTACATGGCGTACGGCGTAGAGCTTGGAGATCGCCGATAGCGGCCGCGGCGCAGCATCCGCGAATCGTCGGTTCTCGAGTGGCTTGTGTAGGGAGACTACACGGCGCCCCTCGACGCCCTAGCTTCGCGGCGCTGCGCCGCGTCCGATCTGTGTGCGGTGCCTGCTTCGCGGCGCGGCGCCGCATCCGATCTGGGGCGTTGCGTGGCTGTTCACTTCACGGCGGCGTGCCATTTCTTAGCGTCGGCGCAGGTGGCTGTGGTGCTCCAGCCGGCGGCGGATTTGGAAGCGGGGCCGGCGCTCACGCGTACCTCGCTCGGGAGAATGCTTACAGCGAAGGGGCCTACTCCCGGGCGTTGTAGGCAATGGAAAGCACCTTCGTTTGACCAGCCTTTTTGCTGGAAAAGAGGCGAAAGATGCCGCGTGTAGAGCATGAATGTGCTCTGCATCGGCGCAATCTTCTTCAGGTGGTCGAACGGCGTAGGCCTTCGCGGTGGGTAAAACTGGATGCGACTCATCACGGCGCTGTCCCCGGCATCGTTGATGTAGAGTGCATCTACATCGCCCAGCGTTTTGGATGCCAGTTCGCTTGCGCTCGTGGGCGCCCACTGCTCCCAAAGCGCGCGTACTCCGTACTCGCCGGATGCGCCCGAGTGCACCACTTTAAAGCCTGCGGGAGCCGGCAGTACGGCAGCCGTTTCGTAGCGGTCTTGTGTTGCCCACCTGTGTACATCAAGCGCTTGATGGCTGCTTGCGGGCGGCCTCGCCCAGGCTTCGTTCACTCTCGCCCAGCCGCCCTCTTCGAACAGCGCGCCCACCAAGCTC
>JAYWGI010000008.1:0-3704 GCA_043779025.1 Myxococcales bacterium | reverse complement strand
TCGAAGGCAACAACGCCATCTGGGCAATTTCGAACCGCGACATCTGGGCCGGAGGCGCCAACGGCAACACCATGCACTGGGACGGGAAAGTTTGGCGGGTCGAGACCTCGCATGCGTTGACCGTGATCTACGGGATGCGCGGCTTTGCTGAGAACGACGTGTGGGCCGTAGGCTCGGGCTCACACGGAAGCGTGATGCATTGGGACGGCTCTACCTGGGCCATGGTGGCATGTGAAGTGACCACACCGCTTCGAGGCGCGTGGGGCTTGGCCAGCAACGATCTCTGGGCTGTGGGCGATCAGGGCACAATTGCGCACTGGGATGGCACGCGTTGGACACGCACAGCCTCCGGCACCACACGAACGCTCTATGCCGTCGCGGGAAGCGCTCAAGGCCAGGTATGGGCCGTCGGTGCACGCGGGGTTGTTCTGCATGGGGATACGACCGGCTGGACGCCAGCGCGCTCGGGCGTCACTGACGACTTGTACGGCGTGTGGGCGAGCAATCCGGGGGAGGTATGGGCGGTCGGATTCCATGGCCTAAGACTCCGTTGGGACGGAGCCCAGTGGAACCCCCACACGCCTTCCAAACTCGGACAAACCGATCTCTACGCGCTCACCGGCAGCGCTGCGTCCGACCTGTGGGCCGTTGGCGAATGGGGGACCATTCAGCACTGGAACGGCAGCTCCTGGTTCAACATTCTCGGAACGCGGACCACGATGACCATTCGCAGTGTGACCACCGCAGACGGCGAAGCCTGGGCCGCAGGCGAGCAAGAGGACGCACCTCTGGGCGAGATCGTTCACTACTGATGCCCCGCACGACTCACCGCCATTCCATCGCGGCCGTCGCGGCGATCGCCATCGGCGGCACGCTGGCGCTTCTCGCATCTTGTACGTCCACGCTCGATCTGGGCCATACTGCCGGCAGCCCCGCTGTTGCCGGCGATGCTGCAGCTCACGCGGGCATCTCCCTGCGCGTGGTCGTCGCGCGACAGCGACGCATGCCGAACACCTCCGAGCCCTTGGTGCTGCTAGCCACCCTGAGCAACGAGTCGGGCGGCACCGAGCTCGCATTAGACCCTGGACTCTTCAGTCTGCAGCTTGCGAGCGGCGCGCGCGTTGCACCTCGCAGCGCTGTGCCTGGGCCGCTGGAGGCGCCGTGGGTTACTGGAGCATCACCTGCGACCGGAGCCACGCTTGCGGCTGCAGGTACGTTCGCTTCGTGGCCCTTGGCCTTCGATGTGGATGCCTACCAGGACGCTCCGATATCACTGCACTATGCAACAAGACCCGCACAGGACCAAGAGGTGCGTCGCGCGAGCTCGACCGTCACACTGCAGTCATGTTCTGCATGTGATGCAGAGTGCACCTACCTAGAGAGTGACCCACAGCATTGTGGCGAATGCGACCTGTCGTACGAGACCTGCGAGAACGGAGGCCCGCACCGATGGCAAGTGGTCTCCAGCGGCGCCATGGACTCAGCGGTCTCCGTGTGGGCCAACAGCCGCGACGATGTGTGGGCTGGAGGCTCCAAGGGGCAGCTTTTGCACTGGGACGGCGCGTTGTGGACCAACTTTTCGGTGGCCACCACCAACCCCATCAAGCGCATGTGGGGCAGCGGCCCCAATGACATCTGGGGCGTCGGAGGCTTCGGAAAGTTCGACCCCAACCTGGTGCATTGGGACGGCACGTCTTGGAGCACTGTGGCCTCTGGCGTCAAAGAGGATCTCAATGCCATTTGGGGCAGCGGCCCGAGCGACGTCTGGGCCGTAGGCTACGCACGCGACATCGCACACTGGGATGGCACGCGGTGGTTTGTGCCTTACTCGGAGGCTAATGGGTACCTGTACGGTATCCACGGCATCTCCGCGCGCGACATCTGGGTGGTGGGCCAAGCAGGCCTCATCCGTCGCTGGGACGGACGCGCATGGAACAACGTGGCCTCGGGCACGACAGAGTACTTGTTTGGCGTGTGGGCCAGCGGCCCGGGCGACGCGTGGGCCGTCGGCAATCACGCGACCGTACTGCACTGGAACAGCGGCAAGTGGACCAAGGTCGCGGTGCCCGTGCCGGTCGATGTGATGTTCTCCGCGGTGTCGGGCAGCGGCCCAAGCGACGTCTGGGCCGTGGGCGACCGAGGCAAAATGATCCATTGGAACGGCGACGCATGGTCCAAAGTTGCGATGCCCCCAAGCGCTGCAAACTTGGTCGGTGTCACCACACACGATGTCCAAGCCTGGGCTGTGGGCCACCAGGGCACCGCAGGCAGCGCCGAGGTGTTTCGGTTTTGAGCGCGGGCCGGAGATTCCAATGCCCTCGGACGAGTTGCTAGGATACGCTGCAGGACGCCCGCACGATGCCAGTTCTCCGACTCCTCCTTGCAGCGCTTGTACTCACGGCGCTCGCTACTGCGTGCACCTCGTCGTTGAACCTGGGGGACACGCCCGCCCCACACGACACAACGCCTGACAGTTACGTCTTCGTCCCCGTGGAAACAGCCCCAGGAGACGCATGTACGAACTGCGACGCCAACAACACGAACACGGACGCGGGCGCGGCACCGAGACGCTGGTTGACCGTTCAAGAGGGAGGGCTCGATGTCGCCCGGGCCGTGTGGGCGTGGACCCCCTCCGATGTCTGGGTGGGCGGTGGTGATGGCACGTATCACTACGACGGGGCACGATGGACTGCGAGCGCATCGAACAACACCGCAACGACGATCTATGGAGTCTGGGGCAGCACGTCTACAGACGTATGGGCGGTTGGCCAGCACGGGACCTCGTCCGCCAATAGCTCGGGCATCATTCTGCACTGGAATGGCATGACATGGTCTCCCGTGACGACACAGGTCGCAGCCACGCTTCGCGGCGTGTGGGGGAGCGGTGCGAAGGATGTGTGGGCAGTTGGAAGTGGCGGGACCATTTTGCATTGGAACGGCTTCAAATGGACGGCCGTGGATTCGCTCCACACCGACGACTTGTACGGCGTTTCCGGCACCTCCAGCACCAACGCGTGGGCTGTAGGCGCAGGGGGCACGATTCTCAATTGGGAGGGCACCGCCTGGAACGAGCGCGTGTCGAGTGGCGCGTACGAAGCCCTTTACTCAGTCCACCTTGTTGGGCCGACGGACATATGGGCGCTCGGTGAACACGGGCTTGTGCTGCACCGCAAGGGAGGCCTGACTTGGAATCGAGTTTCCACGCCGGTCCCCGTGAGCATTGTGCTTCGAGGCATCTCGGGCACCACCCCGAACAATTTGTGGGCAGTGGGCGACACAGCAACCATCGTTCATTGGGATGGCACAAAGTGGTCGTCCGTCGCCACCGCCAGTCGCATGGAGATCATGGCTGTAACTGCGCACGGCGACGACGCATGGGCGGTCGGGCACAACTGGGAGCCACACAGCATGGAGATTCTCCAATACCGCTGATCCCGAGGATGCGCCCATGCCCCTGAGCGCGCAGATGGCCTCAACTTTGTGCATTCTACACACGCCCACATGGCGCTAACTACGCGCATAGGTTGGCGCCCCAATGCCACGCCCAATCCACAGGCGGCCAAGCCTGGGCCGTTGGGCACCACGGCACCGCACGCACGCTGAGGTGTTTCGCTACTGAGGAGGCTACTTGCCCCAGAGCTCCACCTGCGCGCGACCACCGCCAGTCAAATTGCCATACTTGAACTCGACTTTTCGGATCACAC
>JAYWGI010000007.1:0-11068 GCA_043779025.1 Myxococcales bacterium | reverse complement strand
TTAGCGTAACAGTGGAAGAGGCCGGTACGTGCTTGTTTCGGCTGCGCGGACTGCAGGCGCCGTTGCTTGCGTTGTCGCCCCGAACGAGCCTCAATGCGCCAGATCAAGCCGTGTTCGATGTGCACGCAGGGCTGCTTGTGGCGCCCCTACAACGCGGTCGCTTCGAGCTACGTCAGGTTTTAGACGAACGCACCCTTATCACCGCGATCCACGACTTTGCGCCGCGCTTGCCCTGGTTGCTCTATCGCTACACCCAAGCGGTCTTCCACGGATGGGTGATGGCTGCTTTTGCGCGTCACCTGCGGCGCTGTGAAGCCCAAACGCAGGGCCTCTGACCTCGGCCCTCTGATTCGCTTGGCCTGAGGCGGCGGAAATGCTAGCGATGCGTTCTCTCAATCGCCGCCTCGGGTTATCCCGGGCACCCCCTAATGCATGGAGACTACAATGACCACAAACGTAAAAAAAAGCCCACTCGCCACCGTCAAAGAAGCCCACGGTGACAAAAAGTCCCTGGTTTCTGCCGTTGAGGCTTTTTCCAAGAACGCCGACTTGTGGTTCTCCGCCAAGAGCGAAGGCAAGGGCTTAGCCCACGTTTCCAACGGCAAATTGCTCAAGTTGCTTGCAACCTTCAACGCCGTAAAGACCCAGTTCGGCACGCGCGCCAAGCTCGTGAGCGCCATCGCCGATCTCGAGAAGCGCACCAAGGACGAAGGCTACAAGGCCCGCTTGGGCGGCTATCCTGTGCCCCGTTTGTTCGACATGTACAAGTCGGCTGACAAGCGCGCCAAGGCTGAAGCCGCCAAGGCCGCCAAGTTGCCAGCTCCAGCCAAGAAGGCCGCCAAGGCCCCCATGGTCAAGAAGCCAGCAGCCAAAAAGGCCTGAGCCTTCGCTGAGTAGTCTTGGCAACGAGCCCGCTGAGCACTGCTCTTCGGGCTCGTGTCTTTTTGTGGCTCGTGGTGCGCGCGCCTGAATTAGGCTGGCGCTCACCAACATGGCTGAACAATCCTTACGTGCCGACATGCAGTGCTCCGAAGACCGATACTGGGAGGCCTTCTTCTCGCGGGAATACAACAAAGAGCTGTTCTTCGATTGCCTCAAGTTCCCGGGCTACGAGCTCTTGGAGCAGACGGAAGACGACATCCAGATCAAACGCCGCGTGAAGATCACGCCGCCGGTGAACGGCTTGCCCGGACCCGTCAAAAAGATCGTGGGCGAGGCGTTCTCTTACGTCGAGGAAGGCACGTTCAACAAGACTACCAAGCGCTTTACGTTTCGCGTTCAGCCAAGCGTGGCAGGCGACAAGACGAGCACCTCGGGTGAGATGTGGTGCGAGACTGTGGGCGGCAAATCAGTGCGTCACAGCAAGCTCAAGGTCGAGGTCAAAATTTTCATGGTCGGCGGTATGGTCGAGGACTTGATCCTCTCCAACTTTAAATCCTCCTTCGATTCCGCGACGAACTTTACAAACATGTATACCGCACGAACCTGAGCTGTGGCTGCGCTTGCTGCTAGAGCTGCATCTGTCTCTTTTTGGAGTGCAACGTGGGTTGTGTTCGAGAAGGACTTGCGCCTGGAATGGCGCACGCGTGAGATACTCGTCACGGCCGTGTTCTTCGCGTTTCTGGTGACGGTGATGGCGAGCTTGGCCTTCGCTGGCATGCGCAATGCCGAGACCGTACCAGGAGCGATTTGGCTGCCCGTTTCGTTTGCCAGCGTGCTCGCGCTCACGCGCACCTGGCAGCGTGAGCGGGATGACGACGCGCTCACGGGCTTGCTGCTTACGCCTATGCCGCGGAGTGCGCTGTATGCCGGCAAGGCCGCCGGCGTGTGCGTGTTTTTGTCTTTTGTGTTCGCCGTGGTGACGCTCTCCGCGGGGCTGTTTTTTCATGTCTCGTTTGCGCCAGTTTGGTTGCATCTTCTGGGGCTGGAGCTGCTGGGCATGGTGGGTCTGGCGAGCTTCGGCACCCTCTTTGGCGCCATGACGGTGCGCACGCGCGCGCGCGATTTGGTGCTGGCCTCGGTGCTCTTACCCCTGCTCTGGCCGGTGTTGCTCACGGGCGTTTCGGCGACGCGTGAGCTGCTCGAGTACGGGGCCGGCGCCGAGCTCGGCGACTACTACGCGTTGCTCGGCGTGTTTGACCTTTTGGGCGTGGTGGGAGGCCTCGCGTTGTTCGGAAGGCTCATCGAGGAATGATCGGCGAGCTGGTGGTCTACGGCGGGAGTTTCGACCCGCCGCACATGGCGCATGTGCTCGCCCTGTGCGCCGCGCGCGCGCATCTGGGTGACGTTGAGTTTCTGGTGCTGCCTTCGTTTTCGCACCCCTTTGCAAAACAGCTCGCACCCTTCGATGCACGCGTGGCGTTATGCGTTCAGGCCTTTGGCTGGATCCCTGGTCTCCGCGTCTCGCACATCGAGGCCGAGCTCGCGCGCGCGGAGCCCGCCGAGCAAGGCGTGCGGACAGTGCACGTACTGCGTGCGCTTCGCACGCAGTTTCCAGGCCGCCGGATGCGTCTACTTTTGGGCTCGGACATCTTGCATGATGCACCCAAGTGGCATCGCTGGGATGAGGTGTGCGCCCTCGCGCCGCCGTTGGTCTTGGGGCGTCAAGGCCATGAGCACCCCGACGCGCCGCCGGCCATCCTGCCTCAAATCTCGAGCCGTGAAGTGCGCGCTCGGCTCTTAGATGGTAGCAAACTGCCCGAAGAATGGCTCCCGGCGGGCGTTCTCCAATGCATTCACGCCTTGCAGCTTTACGGCGCCTACAAGCGCCCCTAGAGGCATAGACAGGATGCGTGTACTCATCTTTGGCGCAGGCAAATTGGGCGCTCCGCTGGCCCGCTTGGCGCGCGCTGCGGGGCATGTCGTGACCCTGCGCGCGGCCCGCACGGGCCTGCCAAGCCGGGCGGTCGTCGCCGACCTGGTGGTCTTCGCCCTGCGCGACAAGGACCTCGGCGTAGCGGCCGGGGCATGGGCGGAGGCTGGGCTGCTTTCTCAAAGTGCGTGTGTGGTGCACGTATCTGGCGCGCTCAGCTGCGAGGTGCTCGCACCTCTACGCGCAGCGGGCGTGGCTGTCGCGCAGATGCATCCCATGATCTCCTTCGCCCACCCGAGCTATCGTCCTCCCTTGCAGGGCGGCGGCTGTCATGTGGCCGGCGACGCGCGCGCAGCGCGTCTTGCACGCAGCTTTGCGAAGTCCTTGGGGTTGGTACCGCGCACCTACGCGGGGCTGGACACCGTCGGCTATCACGCGGCGGCTGCGTTCGTGGCGAACGGAGCGTGCGCCCTTGCCGCGAGCGGCGGCGCGGTGCTGCAAGCGGCGGGGGTGCCTGCGTCCGATGTGCACCTGTGGCTGGGCCCACTGCTCGTGAGCGTGGGCTACAATGTGCAACATGCAGGCTTTCCGGGCGCGCTCACGGGGCCAGTGCGCCGAGGCGATGCTGCGGCCGTCGCGAAGCACGCCGACAACCTCGCGCGGCGTGCCCCCGAAGCGCTCTCGCTCTACCGCGCGGCGCTCACCGCACAGGTGGCGATGGCGCGCCAACTTGGTGAGGTGGCGGAGTCGGCGCTGCGCGAGATCGAAGCCTTCGCGGTGAGATCATGAGCGCGGAGTTCTCAGGATTCAGTGCCTTCGACGAGAGGTTGCAAGATGCATCTGTTTTGCACCTTGAGGTGCTGTGCGATGCCGCGACGAGCCCGGCCCTGATGGCGCACGCGATGCGTCGCTTGCGCGACACGCACGAGCTTGCACTCATGGGAAAGCCGCGCTCGGGATGCTCTCCTTGGCAGGAGATTGCCACTCGGTTGGGTTTGGGTGCACTTTCCGGGAATGCCCTGGAGGCGGCCCGCCTCCTCAGCGACGCGCTCGCTGCGCGTAGCGCCGCCGTGCTGATCGAGCGCCCCGAACCCGACTCCTTCGACGCCCGGGTATCGGCGCGTTTGTTTGGCACGTGGCCCGGGAAGCTTATCACCGTGGGGCCCGCCGCAATATCCAACGCGGCAGGCGCCGTCGAGGTCGCACCAGTGCTCAGCGACAGCGACAAGGTGGTCTGGTTGCGCGCGCTCACGCGCGATCACGCGCAGCTTAGCGGCAGGCCTACATTGAGTGAACTCGAGGGCTGGTGGCGTCGCGTACGCGCCCAAGAAAGCGTGAGTGACGAGGTTGCCATCAGCGACGAGCTGCGCGACGTGCTGGTGGTTCTGTCGCTTGCGGGCCGTCCACTGCCGGTCGCCGAAGCCCGCCGCATTCCGGGCTTTTCTGAGGCTGAGGCTGAGGCACTGCGTTACGGCATGGTGACGCTTTTTGATGGCTTTGTTCAGGTCGCGTACGAGTGGTCTGCCCGTGTGGAGGAGTGGGCGCAGGCCGCGGGCCCCTGGGCGTTGCGCGAGGCGCGCGCGCGAATCTTGGGCTACCGAGACCCCTGGGCGCGAATGCAAGATGCGATTCTTGCTGCGCGTTTGGGTGACTTGGACGCGTCGGCGACGAGTTTTGCGGAAGTGCTGCGTGGAACCATGGACCCGCATTTGCGCGCTGAGTTTCATAAGCGTTTGCTCGGCACCACCGTGCATCGTGACCCGCTCAAGCATCGCGCGTTTGCGGTGCGCGTGGCGCGCGCTGCGGTGGAGGTGGGCGATCACGCGCAGGCGGAGGAGTGGATCAACGTGGCCCTGTTGGGCGCGAGCCCCGAGGGAGCCTTTGTGCTGGGGCGCGCGGCGTTAGGGCGCGGCAATTTGGCGGGCGCGAAGGTGGCTTTTGAGCGCGCGCGCCTGCCCGAAGATGGGTCGTCGCCTGACATCAATGAGAACGCTTTCAACAGCGCACGGCAGCTTGTCTTGGCGGACGAGGCCGCTGTAGGCCTCGCCGAAACGTTGGTACAGCTTGGGCAGACGGAGCGGGCCGTGGGGTTGGCCGCGGAAGTGATTGCGCGCAAGTCGAGCCCATCGGTAGTGCTCGGTGCGCGCAATTTGCTTGGAAAACAGCTGCTTTCTTCGTCCAAGTGGCACGAGGCAGAAACCCATTTTGCGGAGGACGAGCTTGAGGCGCTCAGTCATGGTTTCGATGTTGAGGCGCAGCGGGGGCGCCTCAACCGTGCGATTGCGTTGATGTCCGACGGCCGTTTGCGTGAGGCCCAAGCGCTGCTTGAGTCCGTGCGCGATAGGTCTCGCGAGCTTGGGCTGCATCAGGGGCAAACATTTGCGATGGCCAATCTCGCGGTCATCGCCATTCGTCGCCAAGCGTATGGCGAAGCCCTTGCCCTTTGGCAGGAAACGGCCGACCGCGTAGAGGCAAGTTCGGACCGTCTGAGCTCGGCGTTGTATCTTTGCAATACGGCCGACATCTACGTGTCGCTGGAGCTGTACGACGAAGCCCGTCGCACACTGGAGCGCGCGCGCGCGGCGGTGCGTGGAATCGGCCATTCGCGCTTGTCCGCACATATCGGAACACTGGAAGCCAGCATTCGCCTGGGCGAAGGCCACAGCGAACTTGCACATCGTGCACTTGGGCGCGCCATGCGGGATGCAGAGGCTGCGGCCGATGCACCCACACACACGCGCATCTTGCTGCTTGGGGCGCGCCTCGATCTCGAAGATGGAAATGCGTTTTCCGCTCGGGCTAAGCTTACGCGGGTACTGTCTGAAAAGAGCTCGGCATTTCACGCCGCACAAGCGAAATTGCTTCTTGCCATGTGCGACCGTGCGGAGGGAGTTCCCTGCATTGACGCGCTCCGCGACGTACTGTCCGAGGTGCGTGCGATGGGAGGCGATGTGATGGTCTCCGAAGTGCACGCGACGATGGCGACGGTGTGCTCGGAGCTCGGGGCCATCGATGAAGCGCGCGCGCATGCAGCCCGTGCGCGGGTGATCTTGGAGGAGATAGGTCGCGGTCTCCCCGCTGCATTGCGTGCAACATACATGGCCGGATCACGGCTGCGCGCGCTCGCGCGCTTGTCGGCAACATGGGAGGCCGACGATGCGCGCTCGCGTGCGTCAGAGTTGCTGGCGGAACCTTCTGCTGCGGGGACGGCCACGCGCTTTGTGGGTGAACACCCGAGTGTGCAATTGCTGCTTGCGACCGTGCGTAAGGCGGCGCGTAGCGACTTGCCTGTACTGATTCATGGCGAGAGCGGCACCGGCAAAGAATTGGTGGCATCGGCGCTGCATGCCTGGGGGCCGCGCGCGAGCATGCCCATGGTTTCGATCAATTGCGGCGCCCTGGTCGAAAGCTTGTTGCTCTCCGAGCTCTTCGGCCATGAGAAGGGCGCCTTCACGGGAGCGCAAGCACGCAAGCGTGGCAAGTTCGAGGCGGCTCACGGCGGCACTTTGTTCCTGGACGAGATTGGCGACATCTCGCCCAGCACGCAGGTCGCGCTTTTGCGTGTGCTACAAGAAAAGACCTTCGAGCGCGTAGGTGGCACCGCCAGCGTGCGCGTCGACGTGCGCATCGTCTGCGCCAGCCACAAGGACCTAGCGCAGCTCGTGGAGAGCGGCCTCTTCAGACACGACCTTTACTTCCGACTGTGCGGCGTCTCGCTCAAAGTCGCGCCACTGCGTGAGCGTGCTTCCGATATTCCGCTGCTTGCCACCAGCATCCTGACACGCATTGGGGCCGCGCGTGGGGCGCCGCCCCAGTTGCTCAGCAACGATGCTTCTCAGTTGCTCGCGATGCAACGCTGGCCTGGTAATGTGCGCGAACTCGAGAATGTGTTGCAAACAGCAACCCTCTTTAGCGACGCGCCCGTACTCTTCGCCGCGGACCTGCTCGAGCATGTGCAGGGCTTGCGGTCGCCAAACAGCCTGTCTTTCGTACCGCCCGCTGTCTCCTTAAAGGCGCAAGCAGATGTCTCAGCGTCAAACGCGCAGGACTTGCGCGCGGCGGAGCTCGATGCTAGCCGTAGTATCTATGAGCGATTGCGTGCGGGAGAGGGCTCTCTCTCGGAAGCAAAAGATCAGATCGAAGTGGAATGCATTCGGTACGCCATGGCAGACAGTGCTGGAAACATCACCAAAGCCGCAGCCCTGTTGGGCATGAAACGCCCTCGTCTTTCGCAGCTGATCAAGGAACTGGGTATCAGGTTACTTCTCGAGGACGCATGAAACAGACCATCTTTTGCACACTTGTTTTCAGTCTGTTCGCGAGCTCGTGCGTAGCGACGGCTGAGCCCTCACGGCGTGTGGAGCAAGTGCAGCAGGGCGTGGATTCCTTGGCCCACGTTGGCGAGGCGCACGCCACCGCTCAGAATGCGCAAACCACGGGCGATGATGTTGCTGTGGACCCGGTTCCACAGCCTTGGCATGGTGGCGATGATGTTGCTGTGGACCCGGTTCCTCAGCCTTGGCACGGTGGCGATGTATCCGTGGACCCAGTTCCACAGCCTTGGCATGAGGGGCCAGGCACACCAACGACCAACCCCGCAGAAAACGAATCCGCCGCTGCGACAAAATAGCAGCTCGTCTCTCGAGGTTGTAGAAGGTTGAACTTCTACGAAAGCGACGATGCAGGGAATCTACAGCTATTATTTGATCGCGATGTTGGCGAGCTTCGCACTCGCGCGACCGTGGTTTGCCGGCATTGTCGTGGTGTTGTTCCTGCTACGTAACAAACTCCCCGGTCCGCGTCGCTGGCTCGAGCAGCGCGCACGGCGTTTGAGGCTGGAGCGCCAAGCCGAGCTGAACCCAGCCAATTTGCTGGTGCGTCGTGACCTGGCGCTGCTTGCCGTGGAGCGTAAGCAAGGGGCCACTGCGCTGCGCTACGCGGACGAGGCCTTGGTTCGTGAGCCCAAGAACCCGGAGCTGCTGCTTGCGCGCGCGGAGGCTTTGGTGATGCTTGGGCGCCACGGCGATGCAATCCCTGCGCTGGTGGCAGTGAATCAGGTCGATGCGCGCACGGGCTTTGGCCGCACCTTTCAATTGGCCGCTGAGTGCCTCGAGCACACAGGGCAGTTGCCCGAGGCAATTGATGCGGCCGAGCGCTACGTCAAGGTCTCAACCTCCGACCCTAACGGGTATTTGTGCCTTGCACATTTGCGTGCCAAGACGGGCGATGCCGCAGGCGCGACGCAAGCGCTCGCGGACGGCAAGCGGCTGACGGGTACATCCATTTGGGCCATCCCCGGCACGCGCCGTGCTTGGTCAAAAAAAGACACCCAAAGCGCGCTGGTGGCTGTGGGTGTCCTGGTAGTGGCTCTCGTACTGGGCAGCGCCCTGCGAGGGAGCACAGAGCACCGCGGAGCTGCGCCGTGGCCATCACAGCAAGGCCCTGGCTCCAACGCCTACAATCAGGAGTAGGCTTTGAGCTCTTCGCTCACGTGGCGCAGGTACTGCTGCTTCACATGGAAGGGCAGGAACGCGGCCTTGAAGCCGTTCATGATGACCGACTTGATGTCGTCCAAGTTGAAGCCAAGTTCCGTGTGGCACAGCAGCAATTCTTTGCTCACGGTCGTGTTGGTGATGAGCCGATTGTCCGTGTTGACGGTGATGCGCAGCCCTAGGTTTTTGTAGAGCTTGAGCGGGTGCCCGGCCATGGCTCCGATGGCGCCCGTCTGCACGTTGGAGGAGGGGCAGCATTCGAGCGTGATGCGATGGTCGTTCACGTAGTGCAGCAAATCACCGTTCTCCCGCAGGCGACAGCCGTGGCCAATGCGGTGCGCGCCGCATACGTGGATGGCTTGCGCGATGGATTCCGGGCCATAAGCTTCGCCCGCGTGGATGGTCACGTTGATGTTGTTGTCGCGCACCAACTGGAAGGCCGCACGGTGGTGCTTGGCTGGGTGATCGTACTCAGCGCCGGCCAAGTCGAAGCCCACCACGCCGCGGCCCTTGTAGGCTACCGCGAGCTCTGCCATCTCCAGTGAGCTCTCGGGCGACACATTTCGGATGCCGCACAAGATCAGCGCCGACTCGATGCCGTGCTTGTCCTGCGCCACCCTCAAGCCCTCAAGCACCGCCTCGATGATGGCCGTGAGCTTGAGCCCCTGCCGCGTGTGCAGCATGGGCGAATAGCGTACTTCCATGTATCTTACATTTTCTTTGGCGGCGTCCTCCGCGAGCTCGTACGCGATGCGCGTCAGCGATTCGGCGGTTTGCATCACCGAGAGCGTGACATCGAAGCCCTTGAGATACTCAACCAGCGTGCCGCAATTCTCGCCCAAGTGCATGGCGGCGCGCAGGCCGGCTTCGTCATGCGAGGGCAGCGCAACGCCCTGCTTTTCGGCGAGCTCCAAGATGGTGGTGAGCCTCAACGAGCCGTCCAGGTGGACATGCAAGTCGGTCTTTGGAAGCTTCTGAATCAGGTCGAGGGTGATAACAGACGTCATGGTGCGGCCTACCACATGCAGAAGCATTCTTGCGAGCGCTAAGGCCTTGCGCACATCACGACATCGTTTCCCACGTCTCCGAGCTTGCTCCAGCCGGTGGGGCACGACGCATCAAAGCCCCCGAGCAACACTTGCGTGCTGGTTGCGCAGTAGTTCCCGCCCAGCTTTTCCCAACCGTTAGGGCAACTACTATTCAGGTACACAAGCGCGCCCGCCTGATCGCGCCTGCAGATATGCCCCGTGCCCAGCCCTGCGCCCGCATTTCGGAAGCCCGTCGGGCAGGTCTGGTCGCTCCAGAAGAGTTGGGTGTCCACTTTGCCGCAGGTTCGCGTGCCATTGGCCGAAGGCTCCAAGTTTCGAAGGTCGCTCGGGCAACTGGCAAACTGAGCCGTGCCCAAGTAGCCAGCAAATTTGCATACGCTCTTGTAGTACGGCGCGCTGTAGTCGCCTACGCGCACGCCATGCTCGCAGCTCGCGCCCGACGCGATCACGGCCGTGGCTTCTTCAGGGCTCAAGCACACGGTGAGGCCCGACATGGTGCCCACCTTCGTGTAGCCCGTTCCGCAACTACCTGACACGTAGGCCAAATGCCCAGGCGATGCACTACTGCCTCCGCCATCTTTGGGCACAACGATTGTACCGCCGCCATCCGTGGTGGCCTGCGGGACGCCCCCGTCGGCGTCCACATTTCCGCCGCTGCAGCCGGCTGTGGCTGTGCAGGCCACAGCAAGCACGCAGCTGGCGCCAAGGAGTAGCGGGCCAAGGCCAAGCTTGATGTTAAGTAGGCGAGACGTGGAGGTGTTCATATAATTCATAGAGGCAAAGCCCCACGAAATGTCGCAGCGTCAGCGCTACTATTTGCCTCTATCTGTGGGCAACCATTCAAATTCGAGCGCGTTCATACCGTCGGAATAGTAGTGTTTTCGCACGTGAAACTGAGTGAAACCCAAGCTTGAGTAAAGCGCGATGGCGCTCAGGTTGTCCTGCCGAACCTCCAGCAAAATGCGCGGGCGTGCTCGCTCGATGGCCGCAGCCTGCAACGCAAGCACCAAGGCGCGACCGGCTCCGGTGCGCCTCGCACTGAATGCAACATGCACGTGTACCAGCTCCAGCCAGTCGCCGTTGTCACTGGCCGTGAGTGCGCCAATGAGTTCGCCGCCCCGCTCGGCCAAAAGATGAACACCGGCCGTAAGTGCACGCGCCTCCGTAACGTCTTCGTGCGGAAACTCGGGCAACGCACGAATCCATTCGTAGTCCGGCGCCGCCGCAGGCCGCACGATAAGCTCGTGCACCCTTTAGGCGCTCGGAAGGCGCTCTGAAGGAGCCGTTTCCTCAAGCGCCGACGCCAGGCCGTGCGCCGCGTTCTGCGCGCCCGAAAGCGCTGATAAAAGCGCCTTGGCCTGCGCCCGTAAATCATTGTGCTCTGCATGCACCTGCGTGAGCTCGGCAAGCATCAGCGCACTCTGTACTTCGTGCTCACTTGCGAGCCCACGCATGCGTTGCTCGAGCTCGCTCACTGCAACCACCGCGGCATCGCGCTCGCTCGCGAGACGCGCGAGCTCTGCATCACCGTGCCGCTTGGCGTTCTCCAAGTCGCGCGAGAGGACATGTGCCCGCTCTTCGGCGACAGAAATACTCTCATCGGTAAGCAATTTGGCGCGATCTCCCGCAATCAGCTGCTCGCTCAAGTGCAGCACCTCACGATCCTTTGCGGCCAATTGCTCGCGCACACTGAGCAGCTCGACGTCCTTCTTATG
>JAYWGI010000006.1:0-11084 GCA_043779025.1 Myxococcales bacterium | reverse complement strand
CTCACGCTTGTGGCTCCCAGTGCCCCGGGAGTCTACCGCATTCGATATCGTTCGCGGCTCGACGGACAGCCGCGAGAAGCGGCGCTTTACGTGCCAGCAGATGTGGCAGCTTCCAAAAGCGCGATGCCCGCCATCGTCGCTCTTCATGGCATGAATGGCAGCGCCATGGCCTACCTGCGCTATGTGCTCGGAGGGTTCGACGAAGACCAAAACCAGAGTTGGCATGATCGCACGCCACTCTCACCCTTGCCCGACCTGCACGCCATTGTGATCGCGCCCACAGCGTTTGGAAACGCATTCTACCGAGGCCCAGGCGAAGAAGACGTGATGGATGCACTGGCGTGGGTACGTGCACATTACACGGTGGACGCGCAGCGTATCTCGATCACGGGCGCGTCTATGGGCGGCACGGGCGCCGCGTCCATCGCGCTTCACTACCCGCATGTATTCTCCCGCATTCAGTCTCTTTGCGGCTACCACAGCTATTTCACACGTAGTGACGTGCCCACCGTCATGGCCCCTTGGGAGCGCTTTTTGGCGGAGGAGCGATCAAACACCGCATGGGCGCCCAACGCCTTCACCATCCCGCTGCACCTCGTGCAAGGCACCAAAGATCTGCCGCTGAGCAACGGTCGCAGTTTGGTCAACCGCTTCACCGAATTGGGGCTGAGCGTACGCGACGAATGGCCTGCGCTCGGCCACAACGTGTGGGGACACACCTACGCGAACCTCTATGGAGCGAGCTGGTTGCTCGCCCCCCAGACGGCCAGCAACCGCAGCGTCCGCTTTCGCACTGCGCGCATGCGCTACCACGACGCGGAGGGTATTGCCGTGCTCGCGCGTGAGAGCCACGAGCGTTGGAGCGAAGTTCAAGCACTGTGGGCGGACGCCATTCATGTGCAAATTCGCTCTGAGAATGTCGCGGCCCTTCAACTAGCCAAACGCACCCCCTCGCCGCTCTATGTCACGCTCGATGGCAAATCGTTGGTTGTGCCATGCGACGCTCAGGCCTCATTCAAGAAGACGAGTGCTGGCTGGGAGTTGGCGCCCGCGCGCTGGGCCCCCGATGGCCCCTTCATGGATGTGTACCATACACCTATCACCGTGGTGTATGGCACGAGCGTGCCCGCCTTGCGTGATGTGTCCAAGCGCGTTGCGGAGCATTGGGCGCGCAAGCCCTCGTTCCGGCGCTGGAACGAGAGCGAAGACATGTCGGCCGGCAGTGGTTGGGCCACCGAGCCCGGCGTGCAGTACTCGGTGGTGAGCGACACGGACTTCATCGCGTCGGGGAAAAAACTTGGGCCCGGCGAGAGCGTACTGCTGGTGGGCAACGAGGAGTCCAACAAGGTGCTGGCGGCCTTTGGGGCTGTACTCCGGATTCGGGTGAAGGCGACGGGCGTGACCACCGCGGGTAAGGAGTACAAGGGCGCCGAAGTGGGTGCACTTTGCATTTACCCGCGCCCCGACGACCCAACAGGGTACATCGCCGTCGTCGGCGCTCCCGATGCCTATGGCTTGCAGCGCTCGTTGTCTGCTCCAGACCTGCTCCCTGACTACATGGTGTACGACGCAGGCCTTAGCCCAAGCGCGACCAACATTTGGCTGGGCGATGGCAAGGTGCTTCGAGCTGGATTTTACCGCGCGGATTGGTCTCTTCCAGCGGAGTAAGGCGGAGCAGACGCCCGGCGTTGACCAGCATGTCGCGACGCGTGCAGAGACGCTTCAGCAAGCCCTCAACATCGCGGTCGACTGCTACTTCCCACGAACCTTGCCTCGGCCCTTGTGTGCGTTGCTCGTCGGCGGTGGCGCCGAAGTACGAGCCCGGCCCCCCCCGCTCGTCGGCTTGTCAAGATGGCCACCGCGAGGAGCTTCGCCGCGCGGAGCACGCGGAGCTTCGCTACCCCTACCGCGAGGAGCCTCGCCGCGCGGAGCACGCGGAGCTTCACTCCTACCACCGCGAGGAGCCTCGCCACGCGGAGCACGCGGAGCTTCGCTCGCCCTACCGCGAGAAGCCTCGCCACGCGCGGCACGCGGAGCTTCGCTCCTACCCCCACGAGGCGCTTCGCCGCGCGAGGCAAGAGGCTTCGTCGGTACGCGCTCTTCGCGCACGCTGGTATCGTCCTTCTTCGCACCGCCGCGGTACAGTGGGCGCTGACGTGCTGCGGGAGCTGCAGCCGTCCCACGTCGCTCGGCGCGTTCGCCCGATGGGGCTGCACGCGGGGCACGAGGCGGAGCCGACGCGCCACGATCGCTGCGACCACTCGACGGAGCTCGCGACTCACGCGCAGGACCGCGATCGCTTCGACCGCCGCCCGCGGCGGGCGCCCTAGAATCAGCGCGCGGCCCGGCATTCTTCGCGCCTGGCCGAACGCCACGCGCCGCGCCGGTGCGCTGCGCCTTGGCCTCACGCTCCTCATCGAAACGGCGTGTGTCACGAGACTCGACCCCGGCGTTCGGGTTGCCCTTGTTGCTGCGCAGTTTGACAGGCTTCTTGAGCGCCTTTGCGTCCTCGATGTCCAAACCTGAGGCGGCTGTTTTGCGCGGCACACCAAACACTTTTTTGAGATCGACAAGCTCGCGGTAGCTCAAGTGCCGCACTGCTCCGGGCTTTAGCTTCTCGCCCGAGATGCCCGCAAAAGACAGTCGTGACAAGCGCATCACCTCAAAGCCAGTCGCGTCGCCCATCCTGCGAATTTGCTGGTTTCGTCCCTCATAAATGGTGAGTTCAAACCAGGTTTTCTTGTCTTCGTAGCGATCAAACACCAGCTCCGCGGGCTGCGTGATTCCATCCTCCAACTGGATGCCCTTGCGCCACACATCCATGTCGCGCTCGGCCATCTCGCCATTCACCTTGACCACATAGGTCTTGGGCACGCGCTTGCTGGGGTGCGTGAGCGCGTTCGCGAACTCACCGTCGTTGGTGACCAGCAGCACGCCACTGGTCGCAAAATCCAAACGCCCAACCGGGAACACACGACCATCGAGCTTTTTGAGCAGCTCCATGATGGTCGGCCGACCTTCGGGGTCGCTCAACGTGGACATGTAGCCGCGAGGTTTTTGGAGCACGGCGTAGACAAAGCTCTCGCGGAGCACGAGCTTCCCATCGAGCTCAATCTTGTCGCGACGGGCATCGGCCGTGGCGCCAAGCTCGGTCACGATCTTGCCGTTGACGCGTACGCGCCCCGCGGTAATGAGTTCCTCGCACGCGCGACGGGAAGCCACGCCACCACGCGCCATAATTTTTTGAAGTCGTTCTGCGTTCATTTTTTCTTCTTGCTCGGCGGGCCCGCGTCTTCCGTACTTGCGGCTTCGGCCGCCTTCTTTGCGTCGGCTTGGGCGAGCTCTTTGGCTTCAGCTTCTTGTTCGCGTCGCAGGAGGACTTCATCGCGCTCCCAGCGATCGACGCGGCCGTCAAAGTCGTCGTCAAAGCCCACGCGCTCAAGCGATCCACCGGGACCGTAGACAAACCACTCGTCATCTTTGCCGTCAAAGTTGCGATCGATCCGCACCTTGGAGAGCCGCCCATCAGCGTCGAACACATGGCTGTTGTCGGCCTTGCCGTCCTTGTTGGTGTCACGCGCCTGCTCAGCCAAACGCCCCTCCACGTAAGTGAGCCAGGTATCGGCCGTGCCGTCGAAGTTCACGTCCGCTGTCTCCAGCGTCGGTAGGCCCTTGTCATCAAACCAACGCGCAATATCCTTCAGCCCATCGAGATTGGTATCGATCTCGCGACACAATAAGGTGCGCTGCCGATGATCGCGGTCCCCACGTGTAAGGTACACGCGCCGTACATTGGGTCGAATCGAGACGCCTCCAGCCACCTCCTGCATCTCGACAGCCTTTGGGTCTAAGCCTTGCAAGGTCGCCGCGCACATGGACTTGTCGTCCTTGGGCCAATTCGCGACATCCTGCTTGGCCGCAGCAACCACCGTCGTGGCGCCACCACCACCGCAAGCGATCGCAACGAGGCCGGAGGCGACAAGCGCACCCAAAACACGGTTGTTCATTTTGCTCCCCCATCTACCGCATTCGACGCGCCGGCATCCGTCGTGCCCTGTGCACTCAACTTCTCACGCTCGCGCGCCGAAAGCGGACCAGCATCGGGGTCAAGCAAGGCCGAAGCGGGGCCTTTCTTCGGTGTCGTGCCTCCGATTGAAAGCTGACCAAAGGGGTCGGGAACGCCGTCGTCGTTGGTGTCGAATGTGACAGTGATTTGCTCGCCGCTCCACGTCCACCACTGATCAATCTTGCCATCACCGTTGAGATCTCGCTCGCGTGAAGTACGGGTCTTCCCATCCGCCGCAAAGAAGTCCCAGGTGTCGAGCTTGCCGCGCCCTAGGGCGTCGTAGTCCCGCTCCCGAAGCACACCGGCCTCAAAAATCTCCATCACGTTGGGTGCGCCATCGTCATCGAAGTCCGCTTCGTGGCGACGCAGCTTCCCGGCTGCATCGTAGAAGCTAGAGTAATCGGCCCTTCCGTCGCCGTTTACATCGGCCTCAGTGCACAAGAGCCTGTCACCCTCCGTCCGTCGAATGACCTCAAACTTGCCGTCCTCGTTGGTGTCCAAGCTCTCGACCTGGCCGCCCGTGCAAGCCTCGTGAACAATGTCGGTTGAGCGAACCCCGGGGCGGTTTACAACGGGCTTGGCTTGACCACACCCTGCTGCGCCAACGACGCACAAGGCGCTGAGGGCGGTGAGAGCAACATAAGGAGCCGCAATACGAAGGTGATGCATGACTGCGCTATCGTAGACTGCCCCCTCCCACACAGGCCAGGAAAATGCCTCTGTTTTTCGACAAGGAAAGGCTGGATATTCGTGTAGTTGTCAGCTATCTGACCCTTGTCGGCTTGACGGGGACGTATGTTCACGTAGTGTAGTGGCAATATTTCGCCAAAAGCGAGGAACCCCAATGTCCCGCAAAAAAGTCTCCACCACCATCTATGTGACGCCCGAGCAAAGCGACCAGCTTAAGCTTCTCCACGAGCGCACGAAGGTTCCTGTGTCGGTCTACATTCGGGAAGGCATTGACTTGGTGCTCAAACACTACGCGCATCAGCTCCCAGGGCAGCTGACCCTCGAAGCGCCGCGCACGGTTCCTCGCGCCTCGGATTCACGACGCGGACTTGGCCAAGCCGAGTTGAATCTCGACAAAACAGAGCGTAGTTCGGATAAAGCGTAGTCGGCGCTTTGGTCTCACGCACGCCACTTTGGCCGTGCATCCCAGACGCCCGTACGGACCATGACGACTCCCCTCTCGCACATTCGCAACTTCTCTATCATCGCGCACATCGACCACGGCAAATCCACGCTAGCCGATCGCATCTTGCAAGTCACCGGCGCCGTCTCGGACCGCGAGGCCAAGGCCCAGTTTCTGGACAAGATGGATATCGAGCGCGAGCGCGGCATCACCATCAAGGCCCAAAACGTCCGGCTCAAGTACACCGCGCGTGACGGACAACTCTACCAGATCAATCTCATCGACACACCCGGCCACGTAGACTTCAGCTACGAGGTTTCGCGTAGTCTTTCTGCCTGTGAAGGGGCTATTTTGGTAGTCGACTCCACACAGGGGGTGGAGGCGCAGACACTCGCTAACGTGTATCTTGCACTCGAGCAGGGCCTCGAGATTGTCCCTGTGCTCAACAAGGTAGATCTGCCCTCTTCGGATGTGGACGGCACCAAGGAACAAATCGAATCCATCATCGGACTCGACTGCTCGGACGCAGTCTCTTGCAGTGGCAAAACCGGCGTTGGAGTGCCCGACATTTTGGAGCAAATCGTCGCAAAAATACCCGCGCCCAAAGGCGATCGGAATGCTCCGTTGCAGGCGCTCATTTTCGATTCCTGGTATGATAGCTATCGTGGCGCCATGGTCATGGTTCGCGTGATGGAAGGCGTGCTCCGCCGCGGCGAACGCATCAAGTTCATGGCCAACAAGACCGAGTACGAAGTGACAGAGCTAGGTAGTTTTCAGCCCTTCGCCGTGGCGCTCGAAGAGATTGGCCCCGGCGAAGTCGGCTTTGTCGCAGCCAACATCAAGAGCGTGCACGACGCCAAAGTGGGCGACACCATTACGACTGCCGCCAAGTCCGCCACCGTCTCCCTACCAGGGTTTAAAGACGTCAAACCGATGGTCTTCGCTGGCATCTTCCCCACCGACAGCACCGACTACCCGGCGCTCCGCGACGCGCTCGACAAATTGCACATGAACGACGTTGCGTTCAGCTTTGAGCCTGACTCGTCAGAGGCCTTAGGCTTCGGCTACCGCTGTGGCTTTTTGGGCTTGCTCCACATGGAGATCATTCAGGAGCGTTTGGAGCGCGAGTTCGACTTAGACCTCATCACCACGGCCCCCAGCGTGGTGTACCAGGTGTATCGTACCGACGGCGAACAGGTGCGCGTGGACAACCCCGCCAAGCTCCCAGCACCCCAGCACATCGATCGCATCGAAGAGCCCTACGTCAAGATGGCACTGCACGTGCCGCAGGAATACGTGGGCGTTGTGATTCAGCTCTGCCAAGAGAAGCGCGGTATTCAGATCAGCATGAACGCCGCCAACCAGCGCTTCGTAATCAACTACGAGCTGCCTTTCGGCGAAGTGCTCATCGACTTTCACGACAAGCTCAAGAGCATGACCCGCGGTTATGCCTCCATGGACTATGAGCTTATCGACTACCGCCCCGGTGAGCTGGTTAAGGTCGATATGTTAGTCAATGGCGATCCGCTCGATGCCCTCAGTGTCATCGTCCACAAAGAGCGCTCGGTGTCGCTCGGACGCTTGCTCGCGGAGAAGCTCAAAGAATTCGTCCCGCAGCAGCAATACGAGGTCGCGATTCAGGCCGCCATCGGCAACAAGATCATTGCGCGCGAGACCGTGCGCGCGATGCGCAAAGACGTCACAGCCAAGTGCTACGGCGGCGATATCTCCCGCAAGCGCAAGCTTCTCGAGAAGCAAAAAGAAGGCAAAAAGCGAATGAAACAGGTGGGCAATGTGGAGATCCCACAGCGCGCCTTCTTGGCCATTCTCAAGCTTGATGGCTGAGGCGGTTCGCCGGAGCGCTAAGCCAGATGAACGACGACGCACCTTGGTCCTGGCGGCCAGGGTGTATTTTCGTTCATACTCCTATGTATGTTCGACCCGCGCGCGCCGAAGGAAAGCACTGGCACCATTGACTTGGCAAAGCTCATTGGGCTGCACCGCGCGGGACCTGAGACCACACTCGCCGGGATGCGAAGTTTGCGCGGAGACGCCCTGGCGCGTAGCCCCGTCCCGCCAGTCTTCGCAGTTGGCGCGACCACACTGATGGCGCTTTTTGTTTCAGGCGTAGGGCTTACGGTCGGGAACATGCGCATGCAACATGCACGCACTTTGGCGGGCTCAAGCCACGCTGGCGCCGAGCCTTTGCGGGCCATTGCCAACGTAGCCAGTCCGGCGCCTCTCAACTTTGAGCAAGCTGCAGTCCCATCCTCACACAGCAGCAAGCCTGCGGCACAAGGGAGCGCAATTCGCCCTGCCCATCACGGCATTTCGCCAGCGACTTCGCGCCCGACCAAGCCTGTGGTCAAGTCTGGAACCGACAAGTGCGGCTACTGCAAGGGCGACATTCAATGCATCATCACCTGTAGTTCCAAAGCCAAGACGCGCTAAACATTTCGCAGGTCTCGTATGGTACCGTGACACGCAGTGAGTACACGATATATCCACGTAGAGAGCATTCCCTTCGGCGGCGGAACCTTTGAACGATACGTCTGGAGCAACGGTTTACGCGTGCTCCTGCACGTAGACAAGGCCGCGCCTGTGGTCTCGTATCAGAGCTGGTTCGGCGTGGGTTCGCGGCACGAGAAGCCTGGCAAGACGGGCATCGCGCACTTGTTCGAACACCTCATGTTCAACGAGACCAAGAACCTGCCTCACGGCAAGTTCGACAAGACCATGGAATCGCGCGGCGCCGAAACCAATGCGGCTACGTGGATGGACTGGACCTACTACTACGAGAATTTGCCGGCCAGCGACGTGGGCATCGCCATCAAGCTAGAGGCCGAACGACTTGAGAATTTGCTACTCAAGGACAAGCAAGTCACAAGCGAGATCGAGGTGGTCGCCAATGAGCGTATGCTGCGGACCGACGACGATGTGGATGGCACGGTAAGCGAGTTGCTCTACAAAACCGCATTCACGCATCATGGGTACCATCACCCCACCATCGGCTGGATGAGCGATATCCGCGCGTTTACGCCCGCCGACTGCGATGCATTCTACGGCGCCTACTACGCACCCAACAACGCCGTGCTGGTGGTCGCTGGCGACATCAAGCCCAAGAGCTTGCTCGAAAAAATCGACGCAGCTTATGGTGCGATGCCCGCGTCCCAATTGCCCCACGAAGAAGTGGTGCCAGAGCCCGCCCAACGCGAGGCGCGATACGTGGAGATTACACGCACCACACCGAACGAGAAAATCGCATTGGCCTTCAAGGGCCCCGCGCTCGGCGACGTAGACCATATCGCCCTTTCCGTTCTCGCCGAGGTGCTGTTCGGCGGACGCGCCTCCCGAATGTACCGCAAGCTCGTGGCAGAACTTGAGCTCGCCAGCGATGTGCGAGGCTGGGTGTCCCCGTTTCGGTACCCTGGGCTCTTCGAGATGAATGCCACCGCGCGCAATGGCGTCACCGCCGAACAAGTGCTGCTGGTGCTGCACGCCGAGATCGTACGCTTGCACGAGGAGCTTGTGACGCCGCAAGAGCTAGAACGCGCAGTGGCCCGCATCGAGCTCGGGTCGTTGCAAGGCATGGAGACGCCCTCGGGCAAAGCCGAACAGGCGGGAATGCACGAGTTGGTGCTGGGCGATCCGGCAGCCTCATGGAAGCGCCTTGCGGCCTGCCGGAACGTGACGGCCGCGGAGCTGCGCTATGTGGCGCGTGCGTATTTGAAGACGGAAACGTCGACCACCGTGGTCGTGCGTGTTTCTGCGGAAGTTGAGGAGGCATCGTGAACGCTCCTGCCGCCGTTTTGCCCCCGCAGGTATTGGTCGAGAGCTCACACACACTCCCGCTCGTATCGATGAGCTTGTACATGCGCAGCGGCACGGCGCACGAGCCGGATGCGCTGCGGGGCATCACGCGCATCGCTGCACGCATGCTTCGCCGCGGCACGCCCACGATGAGCACTCAACAGATCGATGAGCGCCTCGACGAGCTAGGCGCCGAGCTCTCTGTGGACGTAAGCACCGAAGCCACCGGACTGCACCTCACGGTGCTGCGCCGCAACCTTGCGGCTGTGACCGACCTGCTCGTGAACTTGTTGCAGAATGCAACTTACCCCGAGAGCGAAGTCGCCAAGCTCGTGCGAGAGACCATCGCGGAAATTGCCGACTCGCGCGATTCTGACAGGTATTTGGCGCATCGCAGCCTGCGACGCGCGCTCTTCGGCGAGCACAGTTACGGCCGACGTTCGGCCGGGCGTGTGGACACGCTGCAAGCGCTCACGGCAGCCCAAGTGCGTGCCTACAGCGACGCCCATCTGGTACGTGGCGACATGCTTTTTGGGTTCTCAGGCGACATCACCCAAGAGCAAGCCCAAGGCATTGCAGCCAAGCTCGCCGGCGCGCGGCCTGCGCTCGCGCCACCGCCCTCACGCCTTGACGATGCGAGCATGCGCGCAGGCCGGCACCTCATCTTTGCAGACAAGCCCGAGCGCACGCAGACCCAACTCATGATCGGCCGTTTGGGTACATCGCCGCACGACGCGGATCACACGCCGCTCAGTGTCGCCAACACCATTTTCGGAGGCACGTTCACCTCGCGCATGATGCGGGAGGTGCGATCCAAACGCGGCTGGTCGTACGGCGCCGGCTCCTCGCTCGCAGTCGACAAATGCAGGCATGAGTTCACGATGAGCACATCGCCCGCAGCAAAAGACGCCGCCGCGTGCCTTGCGCTAGAGCTCAGCTTGCTCGAACGACTCGTTGCTGATGGCATCAAAGACAGCGAGCTCAAGTTCACCAAAGGTTACATCAAGCGCAGCTACGCTTTCGAGCGCGACACCGCGGCCAAGCGCCTGAGTCAGCTCACCGACGAAGCCCTACTCTCCCTGCCTGCCGGCTACCACAGCGGCTACTTGGCCCGCGTGGCCGCTGTTACCCCAAGCGCCGCCAACGCCGCGCTCAAGGCCCGCCTGAGCCCCGCAGACTTGGTGATCGTGGTGGTAGGCACGCACACTGAATTGGGCGCGGAGATTCGAAACGCTTGCGGCCCCCTCGCAAGCGAGACGGTTGTACCCTACATGAATGTGGAGTAGGGGATGAACGACACCTCGCCCGCCGCACAAGCTCGCTACGATGAGCTCTTGCGCGCGCAGACACCCGCGCAGCGTGGAGTGCAACTCGGAGCACTCAACGCGGCGGCTCGCGCTCTGGTGCGAGCAGGAATTCTACTTCAACACCCCGATGCATCGGAAGTTGAACTCGCTGCTCGGGTGGCTGTACGGCTCTACGGCCGCGAGCTGGCAACATGTTGGTTTGCTTTCGTACCCACGAACGCACAATGACACCGACAGATATTGCGGTTCTGTTCGCCAATGCCATCGAGAGCATTGGCGGCAGCTATTTCATTGGTGGAAGCGTGGCCAGCACACTGTACAGCGAGCCCCGAACGACCAACGACATCGATATCGTTGTACGGCTCCACCCACGCCATGCGGCTGCACTCGCGGAGCGCTTGGGGCCGGCCTTCGAGGCTGACGTCCGAATGGTCGAACAAGCACTGCGGGACGGAGTGACATCGAATATTTTCTATCTGCCCGCCCTGACCAAGCTCGACTTGTTTACATGTGGCAACTCCCCCTACGACGAGATTGAGTTCGAGCGACGACAAGCCATCGATGTCGGCAACGGACGAACGCTCTTCGTCAAGTCACCGGAAGACAGCGTCCTTCGCAAGCTTTGGTGGTTTCGCCAGGGGGGCGAAACATCTGAGCGTCAATGGCGTGATGTGATCAGCTTGCTCCGCATCAACGCCAACACGTTGGATGCAAAGCACCTGCAATTGTGGGCCAACGTTCTCTCTATCGCCGACTTGCTCGAGCGTGC
>JAYWGI010000005.1:0-11132 GCA_043779025.1 Myxococcales bacterium | reverse complement strand
ACGTGGGCGTGTCTTCTTGTCTGTATTCTGCATGTCCATGGGGTGTGCCTTTCTTGGGCCCACCTGGCAACTTCCACATACTTTCTGTCAGGCTCCTCTTGCTGACGCTCAAAACCGAAACACCTCGGCGCTGCCTGCGGCGCCGTATGGCGCGCTTCCCTCGTTACACGAGCCTACGAGGTGCAATGTTACAGGTCTTCACGAATCGCGGCCAGCTCCGCACGGCGCTCCAAACTCGTGTCGGGGTAGCTCATCGTCAGTGCTCTCAACGCATCCAAAATAATTTCGGAAACGATGAGGCGTGCGTTGCGCTTGTCATCCGCGGGAACAATGAACCAAGGAGCTTGCTCGGTGCTGGTGGCGTGCAAGCATTTCTCGTACGCCCGCATGTAGTCGTTCCAGAATTTGCGCTCCTCGATATCCGACGGGCTGAACTTCCAGTTCTTGTTGGGGTCGTCGATGCGCTTTAAGAATCGCTCGCGTTGCTCCTCTTTTGAAAGATGCAGGAAAAACTTGAGCACTTTGGTCCCGTTGCGCGTCAAGTGGGTTTCCAAGCCCCGGATGGACTCATAGCGCTCGTGCCAAATCTCCTTTTGTACGAGTTCGCGCGGGATATTCTGAGCGCGGAGTATGTGCGGATGTACACGCGCAATGAGGACCTCTTCGTAGTACGAGCGATTGAACACCCCGATCATTCCACGCTCCGGAAGCTGCTGCGTCGTGCGCCATAGAAAGTCGTGGTTGAGCTCTTGAGCGCTTGGGTGCTTGAAGCTGGTCACGCGGCATCCCTGAGGATTGATTCCGGACAGCACTGTTTTAATAATGCCATCTTTGCCGGCGGCGTCCATTGCCTGAAAAACGATCAGCATTGCGTGCTTGTTGCTCGCGTAAAACAAGTCCTGCTGCGAGCTCAGCGCGGTGACGTTCTCATGCAGCCGCACGTCGAAGTCCTCGCGCGAGTGGTACAGCGGTTTGGTGTCCGTGGGCCACTTGCTAAGTCGAACGCGCTCCTTGGGCTTTACGCGGTAGTCCTTGGGGTCTGGTCGCATGGCCTAAGGATGCACGCGGTGCGGCGCGAGTGCCACCGGTTTGGCGTGCGCAAACGTGCCGGGCGGTGGCGTCACGCGGGCATACGCGAACGCCGCATATCGCGCCAAACTGCCACAGTCTCGGCCACGGGCGTGCCCGCGCGCATTAGACGATGTCTGCTGATTTGCAGCGCAATACGGCCCGGGGTAGATGGGTTGAACTCCAGGATAAATTGCATCCAGCGCCCGGCGCCGGACGCGAGCCTCATGCGGCTGCAGGTCCACGCGACGCGTACCAAGGCTGTTGGCCCACCTATTGCAATAAGGTCGGTGAACCGCGCTAACCTCGTGCAATTTGTGCCCCGCGGCCCTGACAAACGGGAGAACTCATGAACCAGACCACGACATCAAATCACCCTGCGACCACCCCCACTGGGGTGATTCGCCCCTCTGCCAACGCAAAGTCTACTCTGCGAGCCCTCGGCGAGTCCCCCATCAAAACCGCCGAGCGAGATCACCGCGCGCCCCCAGCACCCACGAGAATTGACAACGCGTTGAGGAGCGAGGGCCAGGAAGCGTTTGAACTTGAAGAGGAGGCCACGCGCTCGACGAGGGCTGAGGAGCTTGAAGAGCTAATCGCGAATGGATACGACCCAAGCCAAATCCAAGACGATGACAACGATGAGAACCTAAACCCCGAGCAACGTGTCACTCCGGAGGAGACGAATGGTCTCGAACTGCCGCTCGATGCGGTGTTCGATGACGAGGGGCCATCTGTGTAATGTGCATGTATGTCACGCCTTGACGTGATGGCGAGTTGCTGAGGCCTTGACGACGACGCGTGTGGTCGTGCGCGAATGCCTAATACGTAAATACCTCGGCGCTGCTTGCGGTGCCGTAGTGGCCAACAGCCCAAGCTTGGCCATCGCGTGTTGTGATGCCGACCAAGTTCGCAGCGCTGACGGGCATCGCAACCTTCGACCACGCGGCCCCGTTCCAGTGGATCATTTTGCCTTGGTCGCCTACCGCCCAAACGTCCCCTGCCCCGCTGCCTTCGACGCCCGCAAACATGACATCGACGGGCACCGGGACCGCGACCCTGCCCCATTTGCGACCGTTCCAGTGCAGCACCGTGGCGTGATCTCCCACGGCCCAGGCGTCGTTCTGGCCGCTGGCCCAAACGCCAAACAAGTTCTCGTTGGTGCCCGAATCGACGTCGTTCCACGCCCGGCCATCCCAGCGGCGGATGAGGCCTGCTTGGCCCACTACCCAAATGTCGCGCGCGGAGGTGCCGTGGATGCCGTACAGGTACCCATTGGCTTCAGAGTAGGAAACAAACCAACGCGCGCCATCCCAGTGCGCTGTGTTGCTCGCGTAGCCTACGGCCCACACGTCGCTCGGGCCGCTGCCCCAGATCGCGTTGAGCTCTTCATTCACGCCAGACGCCACGGTGCTCCAAGACGCGCCGTCCCAATGCACGAGATTGGCGTCGAACTTTCCGAAGCCCCCAACGCCCCAAATGTCGTTGGGTCCACTCCCCCAAAGGCGCTTGATGGGGTTCGTTGTGGTCACCGAAAACCTGGTCCACAACGCGCCATCCCAGTGTAAAATCTGACCTTTGGAGCCTCCAGCCCAGACATCGCTGCGGCTGTTGGCCCAAACGGAGAGGCCGGCATCCATGGCGCCGCTGGAGACCACTTGCCATCGGTGAGGGCCTCCGTTCTCGCAGGTCTCGTACGCCAGATTGCATTCGCCACAATGCTGTGGGTCACTCTCCAGGTAGGTGCACTCTGCATCACATGAGGAACATGGCTGTAGCGTGACGGGCGAGCTTGCGCGACGCACCTCTTGTTCCTGTGCGGAGCTCGTTGCATAGTGCAGCGATGTTGGCGCGTCTTGATAGGCATCCAAATCGAACGCCAAGGGCCATGAAGCGAACGTACCTGCAGCCGCAAGCGTGGCCCCGGTCGCTGGTGGCACTCCCGCAACCCACGGCGCCTCCTGCGCCCTTGGCACAGCGCTGCGAGGTGCAACGCGCGCGCCGCTTGCAAGCTGCAAGCTGAAGAGCGCAGGGTCGAGTCGCAGCTCTGCGCCGCCCGGCTCGTTGCTGAGGGTGGCCAGCAGCACCAAGGGCTCGGAGGTGTTCGGCATGCGTCGCTGTCGCGCGACGCCCACGCGCAGGGAGATGCCCACGTGAGCTGCAGCATCGCCGGCAACAGGGGGAGGGCCGGCAGTATTGCCCAGATCGAGCGTGGCCGTACAAGACGCAAGCAGAGCCATCGCGCTGGCGATGGCTCTGCTTGCGACGCGCGCGATGGAGTGGCGGCGAGCGCTCGTACCCATCAGTAGTGAACGATCTCGCCCAGATGCGCGTCCTCTTGCGCGCCGGCGGCCCAAGCTTCTCCGTCTGCGGTGGTCACACTTCGAATGGTCATGCTGGTGCGCGTTCCGAGGATGTTGAACCAGGAGCTGCCGTTCCAGTGTTGGATGGTGCCCCACTCGCCAACGGCCCAGAGGTCGGACGCTGCGCTGCCGGAGAGCGCGTAAAGATCGGTTTGTCCCAGGTTGGAAGGCGTGTGGGTGTTCCACTGGGCTCCGTCCCAACGCACGCGCACGCCGTGAAACCCTACGGCCCAGACCTCTGCAGGATTGCTCGCCCACACGCCATACAAGTCGTCAGTGACGCCGGAGCGCGCTGCCGTCCACGCCGCCGCGTCCCGATGTAGAACAACCCCGCGCGCGCCGACGGCCCATACCTGGCCTTGAGCGCTTCCCGCGACTGCGTAGAGTGTCCGTGTGGTGCCAGAGGCCGTGCGTGTCCACCGCGTGCCATCCCAGTGCGCAATGGCGCCTTGATCGCCTACAGTCCAAAGATCGTTCGTGGCCAAGCCCCACACGCCTCGAAGCGGCGTGGTCGCTTCACATGCCACCATGGCCCAGGTAGAGCCGCCCCAATGCATCACGCTTCCTTGGGGGCCGGAGCCCACGGCCCACACATCGTTCTCGGCAAAGCCGCGCATCCCGTAGATCACTGTCAACGCATGCGAGGCCTCTACGCGCCAAACCTTTCCGTCCCAGTGCATGGTGTTGCCGTTGGCGCCACCGGCCCAGATGTCGCGGTTCGAATTTGCCCAGATGGCGTTGTTGCCTTCGATGGCGCCGACGGAGACTGCGCGCCAGTGCCGCCCCTCGTTACCAAACGCGTCGGCCTCAGCGTCACAGTTCGCGCATGCGTCGGTTGCTGCGTCGCTTGGAAGTGTGAGTTTGCTCGCGTCAGGAGCGAAGGCCGCGGTGCTCCCCAAGTCCAGCGTGGCCGTGCAGGCCGAAGCGAGGGCGAGCGCGCCGACCAAAAATACAAGACAACTGCAGGGAAATACGGACTTCATTGCGGAGCGGCTTCGAGGCCGCAAACTCCATAGCGAACTTCTTCTCATGTCGCTGGTTTTTGCGTTGCCGTACGAAATCGCGCGGCGTGCGGCGCGCTAGGCGCTCAAAATACGCTGCACAAACCAAACGCAGCCTAGGACGGCCGCGGCGACGGAGCCGAGTCGACGCCAAGGTATCGGCAACGGGTTGACGAGGCGTGGCAGCGGAAGCCGCGCACTCCACTTGAACAACAGCCAAACTCCAACAACGAACAATATCTGCCCTAGTTCTACGCCCACATTGAACCCTGCCAGGGTGGCAGCGCAGCGCTGATTGCTTGCCATAAGGAGATTGAGCGCCGACGAAAATGCGAAACCGTGGAGCAGGCCGCAACGTAGCACCGGCGCCAGATGCCAGCGACGGGAGGGGGAACACACCCGCAAGTTTAGATACGCCATCAGAACGATGCTTTCCGCCACCAGCGGCTCCACGATGACACCAGGTGCATGTGCGATCTCTAGTGCCGAGAGGGCCAGTGTCACGCTTTGGGCTACGGTGAATGCCGAGAGAGGCCAAAGCCAATCGCGGCGACGCTGAACGCCCAAAAGCAGCGTTGCGAGGAAGAGCAGATGGTCCGCGCCCATCAAAATATGGCGTAGCCCTAGGGCGACGAAGTCCCGAAACAGGGATGGCAACGTCTGGAAGAACCTGTGCGTGCGCGCAAACGAGCCAAAGATCTCGACTTCGGTTTCTGCACCTCGCGTAGCGCGGAGTGTGAGTTCGCCGTCCTCAATGCGCTTGCTAAAAAAGCGTGGTTTCTACACGCAATGACGACGGGGCCGCGGGGAAGCGCAACTTCATCAAAGTGAGCACTTGCCTGGAGCCGGAAGCATCGAGGTCGTCGGGCTCAGCCCGTGCGAGAATCATGTCGGTAGCCGCAAGCGTTCCTCGTGAGGTGCTCAACGGAAGACCCTCACTCCATGAGGCTTTTTGCGCATCGAAAAGCTGGAACCCCGAGTTTATCTGCGCGGACAAATCCGCCTGATGCGCAGACACTTCGGGCTCCGAGAGTCGGCCCTCGGAGTTGTCATCGGCGCCATGAAGAACAGACGCCGGCACCGACAACACCACAAAGACCGCGTCCTCGATTTGATTCAGTGTGCCCTGTTGTGGAGGCATCATGTGGCCGGCAGCGGAGCACGAAAAAAGCCAAGCGCCTAGAGCGCAGGCCCGTGCCAAAGCACGCCGTCCGCTCAATGCGCTGCGCCCTTGGTGCACCTCTGGATAAAGGGAAATGTCTCCGTGATGTAGTCGTGATACGTGCCCGCTGGAAATTCTGGCGTCAAGCCCGTGCGTCCGTTGCACTCGTCCAAATCGCCACTGCCTGCTGCGTACTCAAAGTCTTGCGTGAAGGTACCCATCGGGAAGTTCGCGACGGAAGGGCGCCCGGCATCGGGTGTGGCCTTTGCGCGGTAGCTTGTGGTGACCACGTGCAATGCTGACGACGCATCGGTGGCGACGTCGTGCCCGTAGCGGGCGTAGATCGGAAAGCCGTCGAGCGCGAAGCCGACGAGCGTCATCGCCTTCGGCTTGCCCGCCACCATGCCCGCGGGCATTGCGTGGTAGTGATATTGCCCGTTTGGCTAGACGTGCGCGTTGTTCTCGTCGACGCCGAACTTGAACGCGCCGCCCACGGCCTCGATGACCAAGGGGTCTTTCCCCATTGCGGCGACGCAACCGGCACCAGGCTGCACCGACGTCGCGGCGCTCGTGCCAGTTCCGGCCGTTTTCGGGTCGAACTTGACCGAATTGAGTGCGTAGCCGATGGCGGCCTTGACGAGTTTTGTGCCGGCTGGAGCCGTGATGCTAGGCGCCAAAGGGAAGGAAACGGCAACGTTTTGCGTCGAGATGGGCGTGGCGAATGTTCCTCCCGTCACCGCATGATCTGGGATTCCTGTGCCTTTGACTGAGCGCGTATCCGCGGTGCAACTTCACGCATAGGTGCTTGTTGCATTCACTTTGGCACTGCTGTTGAGCGAGCTGTAGGGGAGCCTGCGCGCGTCGGTGGCGCCCCCCCCCCCGTCAGTGCTGCCATCACTCGCGGGAATTGTCCCTGCGTCGTTGGCGGCTGGTGGCGTGATGGAGCTAACCGACGTGCCACAGGCAGGAAGGATGCAAAGCGCAAGCCAATGGAGGCGCCATAAGAATACAACATAAAAATCTAGCACCGCAGAGTTCCACGCGCGCGCCCACGAGTTCAATTGGATTCGGCAACAGCCTCACCCAATGTTGACGAAGCTTGAAGGAGCGTTGAACGCTCCTTCAGGCGCATGCGCTCAGTAAGCGACTTCGCCTGAGGCTTCGGGAGGCGTTGAGGTCAGGTCGGGCTCCGCGTCGTGGGCGTCGCCCGTCGCAGCGTGTTCTGCGCGATGGTCCTTTGCGAGAAGCATGTAGATGCTCGGGACCACGAACAGCGTGAGGAATGTGCCGATGGTCATGCCGCCCACGAGCACGATACCGATGGAGTTTCGTGCAACCGCGCCAGCGCCGGTGACCAACGTAAGCGGGAAGTGACCCACGACAGTAGCCACCGTGGTCATCAGGATTGGGCGCAAGCGCGTGCTTGCAGCCGCACGGATCGCATCGAGCTTGCCCATGCCTAGCTCTTGTTGAGCGTTGGCAAATTCGACAATGAGGATGCCGTTTTTGCTTACCAAGCCAACGAGCGTGACGAGGCCCACCTGCGAGTAAATATTCAGGGTCGTGGTCCAACCTTGGGTGAGCCCAAAGCTCATGCCAGGAGGCCCTGCAAACTTGAGGAAGGTGAAGATCAGTGCGCCAAACATGGCCAGCGGCACGGAGCCTGCGAGGATGACTAGTGGGTCGCGGAACGAGTTGAACTGTGCTGCAAGCACCAAGAAAATGAGCAGCACGGCGAGACCCATGGCGGGCAAGAATTTGCCGCTCTCTTGGCGTAGCTGTCGTGACTCGCCTGTGTAGTCAATGCGGTAGCCCGGGGGCAGAATCTTCGCGGCGGAGTCTTCGAGCAACTTGAGGCCGCCCTCCAAACCACGGGGCGCCAGACCCGAAATTTTGACGGAGTTGAGCTGCTGAAAGCGGTTGAGCGTTCGTGGCTCTACGCCCTCTTTGAGCGTTGCGATCGAGCTAAGCGGTACCAATGTGCCTGCGGGTCCCGTGACATAGATGCTCTTGATCTGTTCGGGCGTGAGGCGCCCCGCGCGCTCGATTTGAGGAATGACTTTGTAAGCGCGCCCCTCAATGTTAAAGCGGTTGACGAAGTTGCCGCCAAGCATCGAGCCTAAGTCTTGGCCCACCCCGGCCATGGTGAGGCCCATGCTGGAGATCTTGTCCTTGTCGAGCACGATCTCGGTCTTCGCCTGATCGATTTTTACGTCGATGATGGGCGGAAACGCGAAGAGACCGCTCTTCATGGCTTCGGCCGCGAGCTTGTCTGCATACTGCACGAGGTCGTTGTGATCAGCGGTGGATGCAATCACAAACTCAACCGGGAAGGTACCGGCGCTGGGTAGCGCGCTGGGCAAGAAGGCGGGAGCTTGCACGCCAGGTACGGCCGAGGCTTTGCCGAAGAGCTCTCCTTGAATAGGAAAAATGCTCCTCTCGCGCTCTTCGTACGGCTTCACAAGCATGCCACCGAAGCCGCCCGACGCGCTCATGATCTGAAAGCTGTGATCGTACTCGGGGGTGGACTCGCGCAGTTTCTGAACTTGCTCCGTGTAGGGTGCAAGTTGTTCCAAGGTGGCATTGGCGGGCACCTGAATGGCGCCGAAGACCACGCCTTGATCCTCGTAGGGTGCGAGCTCGTTGGGCGACAGTGCGTACAACGGGACGATGAGCAGCGTGAGTGCGCCCCAGACAAAGTAAACCATGCCGCGCCGCTGCAGCGTGCGCTCGAGTGCGCGCGTGTAGACGCCCTTCAGTGATTCGAAGGCCGCATCGATGCGGTGTGCAAGCGCGCCTTGCTCCGAGTGGGGAAGCATGAGCTTGCTGGCCATCATCGGCGAGAGCGTGAGTGCGACAATGCCTGAGATAAACACTGCGCCGGCAAGCGTGAATGCAAACTCCCGGAACAAGGCGCCCGTCAGGCCGCCCTGAAACCCAATGGGCGCGTACACGGCGACGAGCGTGATGGTCATCGCAATGATGGGGCCCACCAGCTCACGTGCGCCGAGCAAGGACGCCTGAAAGGCGTTTTTGCCCTCACGCATGTGTCGCTCCACGTTCTCGACCACGACGATCGCGTCGTCCACAACCAAGCCGACTGCAAGCACGATGGCGAGCAGCGTAAGCAGGTTGAGCGTAAACCCAAAGGCCTGCATCATGAACACTGCGCCGATGAGCGAGATGGGGATGGCCGCCAGTGGCACAAGCACGGTGCGGAATGAGCCCAGGAACAAGAAGATGACCACGACCACGATGAGCACGGTCTCCACGAGCGAGTGAATCACGTCGCTAATGGCGCTCTGAATGTACTTGGTGGAGTCGAAGGCGATGTTGGCGGACATGCCGCTGGGGAGCTCCTTCTGGATGGACTCCATCTCCTTGCGGGTAGCCCCGATGACGTCCAAGGAGTTGGAGCTAGGCAGGACCCAAATGCCCATAAATAGAGCTTTTTTGCCTGAAAAACGCACGTCCGACTCGTAGTTGTCGGAGCCCATGGCCACATCGGCGATGTCCGACAAGCGCACCAACGTGCCGCCCGACTGGCGCACCACCAGCTGCTTGAATTCGTCCACGGTGTGCAAATCGGTGGTGGCGGTGATGTTCATCTGAACCATCGCGCCCTTGGTTTGACCCACAGCCGCCAAGTAGTTGTTGGCGCTCAGCGCTTGCCGCACTTGCGCGGGGCTCACGTTGTACGACGCCATCTTTTCGGGCTTCAGCCAAGCGCGAATGGCAAAGGTGCGTGCGCCCAAAATGTCGGCGCGCTGAACACCCTCGAGCGCGGTGAGGCGCGGCTGCACCACGCGCGTGAGGTAGTCGGTGACTTGGCTCTCCGACAAGATGTTGGAGTCGAAGCTCAGGTACATCGACGCGATGGCGGCATCGGAAGGCTCGATGTTGATGGCGGGGACTTCGGCCTCGGGCGGCAAGTCGGCGCGCACTTGGTTCACGCGGGCGCTGATCTCGCTGAGGGCATTGGCGGCGCTCACGTTGAGCTTGAGGCGCACATTGATGGTACTGAGGCCCTGCACTGAGCTGGATTCCACGTAGTCGATGCCGTCGGCAGCCGCGATGGATCGCTCAAGCGGCGTGGTGATAAAGCCGCGCACCAAGTCTGCGTTTGCGCCCACATAAGCGGTGCGCACCGAAACGGTTGCACTCTGCAATTTGGGGTACTGCCGTACGTTGAGGCCACGCACGGCCTGAAGCCCGGCGATGATGATCAGCAGATTAACGACAATGGCTAAAACGGGCCGGCGTACGAAAATATCTGTAAACTTCATGGTTCGACCTTTCAGCGATTCTCGGGCTTGGGGTCGGAGCTCGCTGGAGACGCGATCTCATTGTGCACGACCACTGCGCTCTTGTTGCGCAGCTTAAAGCCACCTGCGCTCACAACCTCTTCGCCGGCGTTCAGGCCTCCCTCAACAGCCACAAAGTCGCCCTGTACTTGGCCCGTGCGTACAAATTGCTGTCTCGCTGCCCTGCGCATCTTGCCGTCGGGGCCCGGCTGATCTTCGACCACAAACACGCTGTCGCCGTAGGATGCATGCACCAGCGCAGTTTGCGGAATGCTCACCACCGCGCCGCTGCCGTTCAGGCTCACAGACACCTTCACGAACATGCCGGGCTGCAAGGCCTCACTCGTTTTGGCGAAGCTTGCGCGAAGCTTTACCGAGCGCGTGGCGGCGTCGAGCGTCGGGTCGATGGCGGCGATCTTGCCCTCGACGGACTTGTTGCCGTCGGCCGCGATGGTGAGCGGCGTGCCGACTTTGACTTCGCTTGCGCGTTGTTGCGGAAGCGTGAAGTCTACGTAGACCGCGTCGGTGGATTCAAGCGTGGCAATGGCCGCGCCAGGATTGAGATACTGACCAACGTTCACAAGGCGAATGCCGAGGCGACCCGAGAAGGGGGCTTTCACGTACTTGCGTGCAATCTGTGCCTGCAGCGCGCCCATATCCGCCGTGGCGCTCTTGAGTGCAGCCTCGTCGCCGTCCAGTTGCGCTTGGCCGATAGAGCCGCTTTGCACCAGCGCGCGCGTGCGCTTGGCGTTCACCTCCGCAAGATCCAAGCGCGCACGAATGGAGGCGAGCTGTGCGTTCTCGACGCTGCTGTCTAGTGTGAGAAGCACTTGGCCTTGAGACACTTTGGCGCCCGACTCGAAGCGAATAGACGACACGACGCCTGCGGCCTCATTGCTCACGGTGACACCTTTGGCGGCGGCCACTGTGCCCACCGATGTGACCGTGCCACTCCATGACTGTGCTTGTGCGACGGCCGTGCTGACACTCTCTGGTGGCGCGCCCGACGCGGCGGCAGCTTTGCCGAAGGCGATGAGCTTTCCAATCTGCGAGGCCTTCACGGCAACAAGTGCGACGACCAAGGCGATGACTGCAAACACGGGGGTGAACTTGCGCATGATGCGGCCTCCGCTACTCCCAATGTGGGGCCTTGCAAAGCAAACACTGCGCAGGTGTGCACCCGTGGCGGTTTGTATATGCCGGTCAGGAACTCGGAGCACCTTGGAGTGCGCTA
>JAYWGI010000004.1:0-3735 GCA_043779025.1 Myxococcales bacterium | reverse complement strand
ACAACTCGGTTAGAAGACTCTGTGTATTACGCACTCAAACGATGTTTGGACCCGGCCGGAACCGATGAGCGGCGCGGAGATATTTTGGTGTTCCTCCCGGGTGCTGGCGAGATTCGTCGTTGCATGGATCGCTCGGCCACGCTGCTGGAAGAACACAACGTGATGGGCTTGCCGCTGCACGGCGATTTGCCGCCCGAGGCACAAGATGCGGCACTGAAAAAGGGCACCCGCCGAAAGGTTATCTACTCCACCAACCTGGCAGAGTCGTCCGTCACCATCGATGGCCTGACCACGGTCATCGACTCAGGATTGCGACGCGAAGTGCAGTACCAGGCTTGGCTGGGCTTGTCGCGCATGCGCACCACGGTCACATCCAAAGCCTCAGCGGCGCAACGTGCTGGGCGTGCGGGCCGACAAGGCCCGGGCCTGTGCATACGGCTCTACCCGGAGAGCGACTACGCGCGACGCCCCGAGCACGACCTGCCCGGGCTCGCGCATGCAGATCTCGCCGAGGTGAGGCTCAAGCTTGCAGACTACAACGTGCGCGCCCTCCCCTGGCTCAGCGCGCCCGAAGAGAAATCTTGGGATGCAGCTGAGGCGCAACTTGCCGCACTTGGCGCCTTGGACGGTGCGCTTACGGTCACGGAGGTTGGTCAGAGTATGCGGCGCTTGCCGCTGCCACCACGCCACGCGCGCATGGTGGTCGAGGGGATCGCCCGTAACTGCGCGGAGGACGTTGGGCTCGCGGCGGCGCTTCTCGCCACGCGAGACATACGGGCTGCACGCAGGCAAGGTGCAGGCGACATCGCCGCCAGCACCTCAGACTTGACTGATCGCATGGATGAGTTTCGTGCTGTCGAGGCCGGCGGATTCCGCGCGGCTGAGATGCGCGCGGCCGACCTCGACGCGGGGAGTATGGCCACAGTGCGCAAGCTTGTGGCCTCGATTCGCGTGCAAACCCCCAGGCTGGCGTGGAACCAAGCGCGGCGCGAGGATTTAGATGCGTGTCTTCTACATGCTTTTTTTGATCGCGTCGCGCGCCGAAAGTCTCAGCAAGCTCAAGACTTTGCTGTGGTCGGCCTGGGCCCCGCAAGTATCGGGCCCGACTCAGCAGTAAGGCACGAGCCTTGGGTGATCGCATTGGATGCAGAGCGCACAGAGACGAGCCGAACCTTGCTGCGTATGGTGCATGGCTTCGACCCGCTCAGCTTGCTGGAGGTCTTCCCCGAACAACTGCAAAGCAGCGATCGCGTGATGTGGGACTGCGTGCGCGGACGGCTAAGCGCCGTGCATGTGCTTGAGTTCCGAGGCCTAGCGGTAGAGGAGTCAGCCTCGGCGGTGCCAGGCCCGGAGGGCGCACGCGTGATGGCCGCAGCGCTGGCCAAGGCGGGGCTCGCCAAGCTCATGGCCAAGGGCCAGTGGGACAGCTGGAAGGCGCGCTATGCTTTTTGCGCCTCCGCCGACACCAGCCTTCCCGAGCCTACGGATGCCTACTTCGAGGGGCTGCTGCGCACGCAAATTGAGGGCTACACGCGCGCCGAAGAAGTGGAGCAAGCGGGGCTATTGGACGTACTGCGTGCGGCAGGCGCCCTCAGCGTACGGCGCATGAACGAGCTTGCGCCCGGGTCATTGCAGCTTGCAAACCATCGCGCGCTCCCGATTCAATACGAGGGCTACGGCGAGCCTTGGGTCGAGTCGTACCTGCAAGATTTTTTCGGAATGGCCAGCTTGCCCAGCATCTCCGGTAAACCCCTGGTGGTGCACCTTTGGGCGCCAAACCGCAGGCCGCTGCAGGTCACCAAGGACCTGCCCAGCTTTTGGAAGAACCACTACCCGACGCTGCGCAAAGAACTCTCGCGGACCTACCCTCGCCACGTATGGCCCGAAGACCCGAGCAAGCCCGTGAAGAGTCCGCTCAGGTCCCGGCAGTAGCGCCTTCTAGCGCCGTGGAGGCGTACTCACGCGTGAAGGTGGCGACGCGCTACCCGTGGTCTCGGCGCCGCCGCTTCCCAAGTAAAAATACAGGCTCCCAGCGAGCAGCAGCACGATGGAAGCTGCGAGCGCGGGCATCGCCCAAGGTGAGCTCTTCGCGGATCCGGGATGCAAGGCGGCGTGCCCTGTGGTGCTGCGAGGCGGCGGAGGTGCAGACGCAAACAGTGACGGAGGCGGCACGGATGTGAAACCACCCGTCGGGCGCTCCGACGGGTGGGAAGCGACAACGGGTGCAACTGCCACGCCAAGCTCCGACAACTTTGGCAGCGCGTCCGGACGCTGCAACGAAATCGGCGGCACCGGCGAACCCGAAACCGACGACGTGCTACCCGGTGGACGCACCGAGCGTGGACGAGGGATCGGCACTGACGGACGCGTCGCTTGGGATTCAGGGGGCGGTGGCACGGCCTCGGCCGGCAGAGGCGATTGAGGCGCTGCCGCACGCTGCCCAGGCTGCGAGGGCCTCTTGGCGTACGTCATCGTGGACTCGCCATCGACCTCTGCGTCATCGAGCAAACTACCACGCAGCACTACCGCGGGCTCTACGCGCGTTTGACCCTCAACCGCAGCAGGAAGCGGCCAACGCTGTTCGGGCGCGTAGGCCGCATTGGTACGTCCGGCAGACTCACTGGCGGGCTCGCGTGCCGCCACTTGTTCGTCCACCATGGAGGAGGTGGAGGGCTTGGGCGCTGGGAAATTTCCACGCGAGCTCATCGTTTAGAGACTAGCGATTTTTTGGCCACTCGGCGACATACTTTGGTGCTTCGCCAGGACGCGATGCGTCAACCCATGACACGTTGCCCGCTCCAGCCTCGCGGAGGTCGACGTGCAAGAAGCCCCCTTCGGGGTACGCCCCGCACCCCGTGTCGTCGAGCTTCTTGCAGGCGTCCGCAAGCTGCTTGAGTGATACGCCCACCGGCTTGATGTCGACCGCACGGCCGTCAGAGTGTGCAGTCTTCTCACGCTCGCTCTTTGTGTCTGCAAGTACATCGAATCGTACAGCCGCCCCCTTGTGTGCGGCCTTCTCGGCGGGCAACAATTGTGACAAGCGAAGGGCGAGCGCGGCATCCAGCGGACGCCCCTGTGCGCTCTCGGCGCGAAGCAGCTTCTGCGTAATTTTTCCAAGCTTGTCACCGCATACATTCACCGGGACAACTGTGCTTTGGCCCGTGAAGGAAACGGAATACCGCGTCACACACTTGGACGACAAGGCAACCGCGGTCGCCTTATTGGCTGAGCCCATCTCAGCGGCCACTGGCGTGACGGCAAGCAAAACCTCTTTGGTTGTCGCCGAAACGCGAACCAAGCCCGGCGCGGGCAGCGGCTTCAACGCGGAGTGTAGAGGAGAGATCTTGGCGTCACTGGTGCTCGCGACTTCCGTGCTCTCTTTGGCTTCCTTCACCTCTTTAGCCTGCAACTCCTTGGTCGGTACTGCGGCGACCACCGGTGCGATGTGTGCTTCAGACGTCACGAGCAATGCAGGTACGGGCTCCGCGTGGGTCAGGGCTTGGCGTAGCTGCAGCGCTTCTTCGACCTGATGGGCGATGTCCTTTGGGGCCACAAGGCGTACTGCGCGGGCTGCATGGGCTACTTTAGCGCCAACGTGCGTACGTGCACTGGGCACCGTAGGTACGTCCTTCTTCTTTGCGACTTGGGCGGACTTGGCAGACGCCGCAGTAGCAAGCATCATCAGTACGGTTCCGAAAAGAATTGGTGCCTTCATAGTGCTCCTCGCGCTTGCAG
>JAYWGI010000003.1:0-3748 GCA_043779025.1 Myxococcales bacterium | reverse complement strand
CCGATGCCGACAGCGAGCCGCCCATGCGTGTGGGCGCGTTGCTGCTGGATGCGAGTGCAAGGCGCGCACTGATTGGCGGTCTGGAGGTGGCGCTTACGCGCAAGGAGTTCGATTTGATCTGCGAGCTCGTGCGCCACCAGGGGCGTTTGATGCGGCGGGGCGCGCTGCTCGAGAGAGTGTGGGGGCAGGACTACACGGGGGGCGAGCGCACGGTGGACATTCACATCGCTCGCTTACGCACCAAGCTGAAGGGAAGCGTTTTGCTTGAGCCCGTGCGCGGGGAGGGCTACGTGCTTAAGGCACAATGAGCTCTTACCCAAAGCCGCTCGCGCTCAGTCTGGGTTGCCCGTCGGGCATCGGCCCTGAGGTGGCCGTGCGTGCAGCGTTGGCCTCCAAGCACCCGTGCGTGCTTGTGGGGAGCGCTGGTGTGGTGGAGCGAGCACTGGCCGTCGTGGCGCCAGGCAGCGTGCGCGCGGTCCGCACACTCACGAGTATCAGCACTTGGAGTGAACCCGCAAGCGAGCTCCAGGTGTTCGAGGGGCACGGTGAAATCTCCGTGCGAAATGCACCCTTTGGCGCGCCGACGCCGGAAGCAGGCCGAGCGCAGCTCGCGTGGGTGGACACCGCACTTGCGCTCGTGCGCGAGGGGCACGCCTCGGCCCTGGTGACGGGGCCCGTGAGCAAAGAAGCGGTCGTACGTGGGGGTCTCGCCAGCTTTCGAGGTCACACGGAGTACTTGCAGCATGCACTCGGCGCCGCGGAGGTGGTGATGGCGTTTTGGTCGCCGCAGCTTGTCACGGCGCTTGTTACAACGCACATGCCGCTGTCTCGGGTGGCCGAGAGCATCACCGCTGAAGGTGTCTCGAAGGCAGCGTTTTGGCTTGCAGAACTTGTGTCTCGTTTGGGTGATTCGCGCCCGGTAGCTGTGGCTGCACTGAACCCTCATGCGGGAGAGGGCGGGCTCTTAGGCCACGAGGAGTCGACCATCGCGGCAGGCATGGTGCGCGCCGCGGCGCGGCTAGGACGGAACCCTTTTGTGGGTCCAGTACCCGCCGAAACGGCGTTCCGCAAGGCGCAAGCGGGCGACTACGCAGGCGTGGTTGCCATGTATCACGACCAAGCCACCATCCCCATGAAGCTCACGGGCTTTGGCGACGCGGTGAACGTGAGTTTGGGCCTGCCCATCGTGCGCACAAGCGTAGATCATGGAACCGGTTACGACATCGCGGGGCATGGAATTGCCGATGCGCGCGGCATGCTGGCGGCCATGGACTTGGCGGTGCGGTTGGTGGACGCTGCGGGCGCAGGAGAATAGCATTTAGATGCAAAGCTCACGTATGTTGATTCTGGGCGCCGTCGCAGCGGCGATGACCTTCGGATGTCGTTCAAAGCGTGCGCCCGCGGAAGAGGCTTCGATGTTGGGGCGCGCGCCAGCTGCCGTGACCGATGCCACAACGGTACCGGTCACGGCGCCCGCTCCCGGTGTAGCCATCGGGCCTGATGGCACGATCATGTTGAGCATTCCAACTGCGAAAGTTGCTTTCGGTGCGGAGGGGCTAACGGTGCGCAGGGTTACGGATTCCAAAGAACTCTCCGCGCTTCGAAAGCAGCTCAAAAAGCGGTTGGTGCCTCCATCCAACAACAGCGTCGACCGGGTAATCGGCGACAGCCCAGACATCTCGATTTGGCGACCCGATTCGACTCACGAACTTCCGATCGCGAGCCGGTTGCAACGTGATTGCGATGCTCGCTCCGGGTCCAACGACTTGCGGCGTGCTCATCGAGGGGTGGGCGGGCCACCTGAAGGACACCGAGAACCTCTTCGCGGAGGTGGTGGGTGAGCCCGCGGTCGTTCAGATTCGGGCCACCGAGAATGGTCGGCGGTTGGTGCGTTCGCTTGCCTATGTGAACGGGCAAGTTCAGTTGAGTGAAGGGACGCCTTACCGCGGGAAGTCCCGCTAGGGCTCGAGCGACTCGGCTACGCACAGTCCCGAACGACGAGCTGTAGGGCGAGGGGCCGCACCCCGATGAAGAAAATGCGGTGCCGCCTGTCACGCCTGGCTCGCCTTGTGCCTATAGCTACGAAGGAGACACTGACATGACAGAGTTCAACGCACCCAAGTCCTCGAATACCAAGCGCTTCGCACGTATCGCGCTACTCGCAGCATTGCTCGGAGGCGTAGGCATCTTTGCCAATGCCAAGCTTTTCGGCGGCGAATGCTGCAGCCAAGGCTCGGCCTGTTGCAAGCCTGGCGCTGCGTGTTGCTCGGGCGGCAGCGGAGCCCACGCTTCGTTGTAGTCTGCGGGCCAAATGACGCCAGACACGCTGCGGGAGCTAGACCAGGCTATGACGCGCCTGGGCGATGGCGACCGCAGCGCGTTTGACGAGGTTTTTCGCACGTTGTGGCCACGCGTTCTCGCCTTTTGCGTCCACGTACTTTCTGGACGCACGGGCCACGCAGACTCCGAAGATGTAGCCCAACGGGCCCTGCTCAAGGTCTTTGAGCGCGCGTCAGAATATGACTCCTCGAAGCCGGCCATTTCGTGGGTCTTGGCCATCGCCGGCTGGGAATGTCGCACGGCGCTGAAGTCCCAGAGTCGCCGCAAGGAGTCGCCGCAAGAGGCCATCGCGTCGCGCGCAGACGAGCGCGCCACACCCGAAGAGTGTATTCTGCATTTGGATTTTTTGGCCTCGCTCGAGACCATACTGGTCGAGCTGTCTCCGGCCGATCGCGCCACGCTGGCGACTGCGTTTGAGCAAGAGAGCAGCGAGTCGGCAAGTGGCCCGAGCTTTAGAAAACGCAAACAGCGGGCGCTTGAGCGTCTACGCCAAGCATGGAGACGTGCGCTATGAACCACCCTGACTTTCGGCGCGCCGCACGTGTGGCTTATGAGCAACATCGCGCGCGCAGCGCAGCTCTGTTCGCTTTGCCTTTGCTGCTCTTTCCCGTGCTCGGTTGTTGCTTGGGGGCTGCGGAGCGGACCGCATGCGTAGTGGCCATCGCCTTGCTCGCGGTAGGAGTCGTCGCACTTTGGCGTGGCCAGGTCGCGGCCCGTGCGTTGTGGCCTGGGGTGCTCGCGGGGCTCCTTCCTCTGGGGTTGGCGCTTGCGGCACGAAGTTATGGCCACGCGTGTCTCGGGGGCTCCTGCACGTCCCTCTGTGTGCCCGCGTGCGCGTTGGGGGGGCTTCTTGCCGGGGTTGCGGTGGCCTACGCGGCACGACGTAGCAAAGCGCCCGCGCGCTACGCGCTGGTGGCCGGGTCAGCGGCCTTGCTGGTTGGTTGTTTGGGCTGCTCCTGCGTGGGCTATGCTGGCATGCTGGGACTCGCGTTGGGGCTTGGCGTGCCACTTGCGGTTGTGAGTGCATATTGCATGCAAAAAATGCCTGCATAACGCTGCTCACGTTTGTGATGGAGCGCACGCAAGGCTGTGGTAGCGAAGCGTGCATGCTGCATGCTGCTTCACGACGTGTCCGGGTTGTGCCCATCGTTTTTGCACTCTTCGCGGGTGCCTGCGCGGAGAACACCGAGCCTGACGATGCACGTGCGTTGCGGGATCGTATCGAGGCCGACTATAAGACGTGGGGCCGCATGCCGGGGTTCGAACAGCGCCGCGAGAGCAAAACAGCACATGGCAAGGAGGTAGATGTCTACTGGAATGCCGTGGCTTCGGGCTCCTCCAAAGTACGCCCATTTAAAGCCATGGCGCCGGGGTCGATTTTGGTCAAAGAGGCTTATGTGCATAATGC
>JAYWGI010000002.1:0-3764 GCA_043779025.1 Myxococcales bacterium | reverse complement strand
ACCACCACGGGGCTACCGCCCCCACAAGAAGCGAGCGCAGCAAGCAAGGAGAGCGAGATTCCTGTGCGAAGGACTGAATTCATGGCGGGCTCCTGGCTACCTGAAATCACACCGTGGCGGGTGGGGAAAGGGTGACGCTCGGGCTCGGGACTTCGGTTTTAGGGTGTAAAGTGCAGCGAAGCACCAGCTCCGGACCCCGCATCAGTGCTTGCCGGCGCGCCGGAGCCGACGGCCCACACATCGGCTACCGCGCCGCCCCAAATACCTGCAGAGCGCACGGATGTGCTGCTGGAGGCAACGCTTGCCCATGCAGCGCCGGTCCAGTGGCGAAGCCTGCCCAGCTCACCCACGGCCCATACGTCGCTGACGCCGGATCCCCAAAGACCCGTGAGCGCCTCGGTGGTGCCCGACGTGGTGCTTGCCCACGCGGTACCCGTCCAATGCAGCATCTTGCCGGTCTCGCCAGCTGCCCAGATGTCGCTGGCGGAGCTGCCCCACACGGCGAACAAGCCTTTGGTCGTTCCCGACGACGCGCTTGCCCACGAGGCCCCCAGCCAATGCCGCATCACGCCATTTGCTCCAACGGCCCATACGTCGCTGGGGCCACTGCCCCAAACGCCTTGGAGCGAGGTGCTTGTGCCCGAGCTCACCGCCGACCATGCGCTCCCCGTCCAATGCAGAATCGCACCCGCGTCGCCCACCGCCCATACGTCGCCTGAGCCGCTGCCCCACACGCTGCGCAGCGCGTTCGTGGTACCCGAGCTCACGAGCGACCACGCGCTCCCAGTCCAGTGCAGAACCGTGCCCCCGTCGCCCACCGCCCAGACGTCGCTGGAGCCGCTGCCCCAAACGCTACGCAGTGCGTTCGTGGTGCCCGAGCTCACGAGCGACCACGCGCTCCCAGTCCAGTGCAGAACCGTGCCGCCGTCGCCCACCGCCCAGACCTCCGAGCTCGAACTTCCCCACACGCCCCTGAGTGCGCTTGTGGAGCCCACGCCGACCTCGCGCCAGCTGCTGCAAAGCGCGCCCGTGCGTATCGAGGGCGCCACGCATTCGGCGCGGCAAAAGTTTGGACCTGCACCGGCACAAAAATAACCCGACTCCACCACGCAGTTGTTGTCGCAGCCATCGCCGGCCGCGCCATTGTTGTCGTCGCAAGTTTCACCCGACGACGTATCCAAAATCCCATTCCCACAATTGGGCGAGCGCACGCACACACCGGCCTGCACCTCGTAGCCCGTCTCACACTTCAGGCCGCAAATCCCCGCGGCGCACTGCGCAACGCCGTGTCCGAGCGCGTCGGCGGCGCAGGCCTTACCGCACCTTCCGCAATTGAATGGGTCGCTTCGCAAGTCACCACAGGCACCTGTGTCTGGCGAAGCAATAGTGCCATCGCTGGCTGTATGCGCGTCGTTGTCGGACGCGGCATCAAACGCTTCACCATCCGAGCGTGGCGCGTCGCCCACATCCTTGATGGGCGCCCTCGCAGCGTCCACCGCAGGCTCCTTGACGGGCGTTCCATCCGCGGTACTTCATGCCACCACTGCAAGGAAAATCGCTGATGCCGCCGAAGCAGCAAACGCCGTTCTCACACGCGCCCCACGAGGTTGGCCCAGAAGCGTCATCGACATGCGCGCCCCCTTAGGGGCAAAGGCGACGCGAGCGCAAGGCGCCCGTGCGCTCGCGCCCGTTCAAGCAGCGCGGCGGCGCTTGATAAGGCCCAGCGCGGCCACCGTGAGCAGGGCCCACGTGCTTGTGGAACCCGTGCCTCCTTGCGTGCTGCAGCCGCCCGAATCGGCCGACGCACTCGCCCCGCCCGTTGCGCCGGAGCTGCCGGTGCTCGCATCCGACCCAGGTGCACCGGTGCCAGTACCGCCGTTGCCGCCGGCATCCGCGAGCGCCACCGACGCATCACTCCGAGGCGCGGCGGCGTCTCCGCCGGGCGCCGAGGCGTCGTTTCGTTGTGCACCCGCATCGGCGCCCACAGGGTCTTTGCCGCATACGCCGCTGGACTTGCAGTTTCCGGTTCTGCAGATCTGCGCCGCTGTGGCCGCCGTGCACCCGGCCGTGCCGTCGGCCAAGCCGCAGCGATTGTCCGCGCTGTCGCATACGCCAGAAGCGCAGGTGAGTGTCGCCGCAGCGCCGCTGCACGCTCCGTCTAGCAGCGGAGTGGTGTGGGCGGGGTCGGAGGCCATGGTCTCACCGTTCGGCGTTTTGCCTGCGCATGTCGCCGTCGAGAGATTGCACCATCCGCCCGCGCAGTCACCGTCGGCCGCGCAAGATGCCGGAGCAATACACGTACCCGATGTGCTGCAAAGGCCGCTGCGGCATACGGCAGCCGCATTGGCCGCCGAGCACGAAGAGCCCGCGCCGTTTCCATAGCCACACTGGTTGTCACGCGTGTCGCAGGCGCCGGATGCGCACGTGAGTGTCGCCGCGGCTACAGTGCAACTGCCATCGAGCACAGGCGCGCCGTGTGCGCCATCCGACGGCAATGCGGTGCCGTTGGTACTCTTCTGCACGCAGCTCAACGTGGAAACATTGCACCACTCCGACGCCGTGTTGCAGTCTGTGTCGGCTGCGCAGCCACCTGCCGGCACACAGACGCTGGCGCTCGCGCTACACGCACCCGAACGACACACCGTGCCGGCACTGGCCACAGTGCATACACTTGCGCCCGCGTTGGCATAGCCACATTGATTGTCTCGCGTATCGCAGACGCCAGAGCTGCATGTGAGCACCGCGGCGGGGCCGCTGCAGACGCCGTCGAGTACGGGACTCGTGTGCGCCGTATCAACGGGAAGCGCACTGCCGTTGGCAAGTCGCGCTCTGCACGTACCTACCCCGACGTCACACCACGGCGTGCCTCCTCCACAGTCGCTATCGGCAAGACAGCTCACACACTTGGCGTCGGCCGCGCGGCAGAAGGGCACACCAGTGAGCGTTGCGCAATCCGCCGCGCCCGTGCAACCGCCGCACGTTCCGCGCCCATAATCGCATGGTGTAACAACGATCGCGGGTTCGGGAGGCGTGCTGCCCGTGGTGCCCGTTCCTGTGGCGCCCGTGTTGCCGCCCGCACCCGCCGCCCCGGCCGTGCTCGAGGTCACGCACGCGCCGCCCGTACCAAAGGTCGCGATACGTCCGCCGCCGCCACCGCCGCCGCCGCCGTGTCCGGAACCGACGTTACCCCCCTTGCCGCCGTTTGCGCTCATGGTGGCGCAGTCGAGTGCGCCTGTCACTGCGACGGCGAGCGTGCCGCCCGCGCCGCCACCGCCTTGCCCGTCACCGGCGCCTGTTCCGCCCACAAACAATCCATCGGCCAAGTACTGTCCGCCGGAGGCCGATGCTGCACGCAGGAACAACACGCCGCCGCCAGCACCACCGGACGAGCCGCGCGCATTGTTGTCATCGCCTGCACCACCGCCCCCACCCAGCATGAGGTGATCCGACGTTGAAAACACCAGCGCAGCACCGCCACTGCCGCCAACGGCGCGGTTGCCATCGTAGCTATTGCCGCCGGCTCCGCCGGGCCCGAAGTTGCCGCCGCCGCCGCCGCCCGCATTGTGGCAGTTGCCGCCGCCGCCGCCAGGGCCACGGTTGCCGCGTCCGCTATTGAGCGCGCTCGCAGCTCCCGCGGTCGAAACTCCTGTCACACCGCCCTCGCCTTTTCGCGCGCCGCCCCCGGCCGAAGAAAGTCCGTCAAGGGCGGTACAGCCGCTATGCCCGCTGTTACTGAGCACCACTCCACCTCGAAACCCTTTGCC
>JAYWGI010000001.1:0-11447 GCA_043779025.1 Myxococcales bacterium | reverse complement strand
GGTCGCGCCTGCTGGGAGCGATGCCGTGGCGGCTGCGGGTACGATGATTTGAAACTCATCGACGCCCGTGTCGGTGCCCACGGGGGCAAAGTTGTAGGCTGCACTACCGGGCGCGCCCGTCACCGTGAGCCCAGAGCCCAGCTTGTACGTGCCTACATAGTACTCGCCCTCGCCGAAGCCCGAGGCGTCTTTGGCGCGGTTTGCGTAGACATCCACCTCGGTGGTGGCCGCTGCGCGCAACCATCCCTTGATAACCGTCGCGCCAGACGCGTTTTTGGCAACGCTGTATTGTACAGGGAAGTTGAGGAGATCGTTCGGGCCTACGTCCGTGTCGCCTGTGTCGTTGAGGGTGACGTTTTCGTTCAGCAGATCAATGCCGGGCTCCAAACTGCCGGCAATGCTGTTTCCGCGCACCGACACGGATCCGGTCGGGTCCACGCGCACGCCGTTATTGCCGCTACTACGAACAACATTCGCTTCGCCCGTGCTCAGCCCACCAAGCACCACGGCCGCTGCAGAGCCTACGTAGATGCCGTCTGACGAGTTGCCCAAAAGCGTCGCACCATCGGTGCCGAGGCCGACGTGGTTGCCACGCACGCGCAACGTGTTGCCACCCGAGATGCCAATGCCAAAAGCGGCGTTTCCGCCGATGACATTGCGGCCCAATGCCGTGCCGTTACCGATGTCGGAGTCTGATACTCCGCTAAACAGAACACCGTGTCGCCCATTCGCGAGTGCGACATTCCCAGTTGCATCTGCACCAACATAGTTGCCCAGAACCTTGTGGCCGGTGCCGCCGCCAAGGTACACGCCCTCCAAGCCATTACCGCTTACCACGTTGCGGCCAGCCGCAGACGCATCGCCCACGGAGACGCGATTCGGCGCATCGGCTGGGGTTGCGATGCTGAACACCGCGATGCCGTGCGAGCCGTTGCCGAGGGCCGCGGTCCCAGCCGGATTGGTGCCGAGCATGTTGCCAAGGAAGGAAATGTCTCCACCAGGCTTGCCCGCGAACGCATACACATCCGCGCCGCTGCCAGCGTTGCCAGACATCGTGTTGTTTCGGACACTCAAGTTCTTCATCGACACGAGCTCAAGGCCATCGAGCGCGTTGGGCACTTTGGCTGTGCCAGCTGCGTTGAGGCCCATGATGTTGTCGCTCACGGTGGTGTTTTTGCCGTCGTACTCAACCAAGGAGAGGCCGCGGCACGCGCCAGACATCACATTGCCTCGAATGTCGATCGTCGGCGCGGCGGCCGTTGAGAGGTAGAGCTGCACGGCGTGCGCGCCCGTGCTGCAAGAGGCCGCGCCGAGCGATTCGCCGTTGGCGTTGGTACCGAGATAATTGCCCCGAAGAGAGAGTGTGCCGACAAAGCCACCGTACGCCATGATGTCGGCATAGCCCTTGGCGCCGTAGCCACCTGTGTTGTTGCCGGCGATGACATTGCGGCCGCCGGCGCTACCGTCGCCGATCTGAATTGACAGTGTGTTGGCCTGAATGTTTACGCCGTCGCCGCCATTTCCCACCCGCGTCAAGCCATTGAGCGAGAGGCCAATATGGTTTCCAAGTATTGTATGTCCGCTGCCACCGTTGAGTTGGATCCCGTGAAGAGTGTTCCCGCTCACAATGTTTCCGCCCGCGGCAGTCCCGTCACCAATTGTAACATTGTTCGAGCCCAGCACGTCGATCCCGACGGTGCCATTCGGGACGGCCGCCGTTCCGGCTGCATTGGTGCCAAATCTTGAGCCCAACACGGTTACATTGCTCGAGTAGGGAACGAATAAGCCCTGCCCGATGTTTCCCGCAAAGACGGAATTGGATACCCGGACGCCGCTTGCCTCACTGTGTATGCTTGCGCCAATTCCGTTTGGTGCCGCAGTTCCCGCGGGCGTGAGTCCGACCCAACAGCCATCAATGGCTCCACTGGTCACGCCAGCGCCGTAGAAGTAGATGCCGATGCCGGCGCCTCCCGTGTAGCCAGTTACCGAAAGCGCCTTGAAGCGAATGTCGGCGGCGCCAGCAACAATGAGAAGGCCGTTCGCTGACACGAACCCTGTCCCGTCGACCTGTATCAACGGCGAACCGGCGTAACCGGGCTGGGTCGTACCGTCTACCGTGGTGCTTGCGTCAGTTAGGTAGATCGACCCACCGCTTGCAGCGCTGAGCGCAATCTTCTGCGTGCCGCTCCCGATCGCAAAGTTGACCGTGTCTGCTCCAGCGGAGGCGTTTGCCGCATTGATCGCCTCACGCAGCGAGCAATGCACGGCGTTACACACGCCGTCATTCGCGTCGTTCGTTGTGTTCACCGTAAACGTAGCCGCATGCGCGGAGCGTGCGGCGGTGGCAAAGCCTAGCGCGTAAAACGCAATCTGAATGGAACGGGTGTTGGACATACAAAGCTCTCCTGGGCGTGAGCGCGAAAAACGGTGCGCTCACATGGGGAGGAAACCCGGAGTCCACCGCCCGTGACAAGTTCCGCGTGCTCGTCGTGCTGCACATTTGTCCTACACTGCGGGGCTCTGGTGTGACTGTATGGTTTGGTAGGCACATCCAACTCACGGACAGGGTCCCCCCCGAAATTGCCGCTGCTGGACACATCGTCAGCGACCGCCTAGCCTCCGCGCCAATGATGTATGCTCCGCTTTGGGTTCTTGCTGCTTGGTTCACTGTTCTTTCCGCAAAAATGTCGTTCATCGGGGGGTTGCTCAAGGAGGGCTATGACAACCACAACCCTCGCGACCAGCAAGCGCGCACAGAGGGTCGCGCCAGGCGTGGCCTCGCGGCGCACCTTAACGGCTTCGAGAACTTCCCGCCGTTTGCCGCGGCCATGCTGTTTGCCTTCGTCACGGGCGTGCCCAGCAGCACCGTGAACCTCCTCGGCGGCGCATACGTCGTCTGCAGGCTCGTTTACAACCAGTTGTATGTCGCAAACTTTGCCTGGCCTCGCAGTTTGGTTTGGGGGCTAGGCTCCGCGTGTACTACCGCGCTTTACATCTACGCGTACCTAAAACTGCGCGGTTGAGGCGCGCTTCGAGCTTGTGCGCGTGTGCTTGGGCGCGAGTGCTTGTGCGACGCCCGCCACGTAGGCCTTATGGTCCTCACACACGCGTTGTTCGAAGTCACGACTGAGCGCGCGAAAGGTGTCTGCGCTTAGGTTTTTTGCTTCTGTCAGCACGCGCGCACCCTTGGAGCGATCGCTCAAATGCAGGTTGGCAACCTCGGCCCCCATGGCGCCTAGGAGCTGAAGCAGCTGTGTGCTGTCCTGCATCTCATCGAGCTCGATGCGGCCGTGCTCGGGCCCGATGCGCTTGATGGTCCATCCCGCCGATGTGTGCATGACGGGGTCTCTTGCACCCGCGGAATGAGCCAAGAGTTGCGCTTGCACGCGGCAGTTCTTGTAGGGTTTGCCCTCCGCCCACGACAGCGCCGAGGGCATCCAGGCTTTGGCCTCGCGCGCGCAGTAGCTTCCGTCGAGCAGACCGCGCGCGACCCAACGCGGACGACCCAAGCTTCCGGCGCCAGCCACGCGTGCGTGGAACTTCACGTCGGTCGCGCGCGCCGGAAGCGAGGCGCGCATTTGCTTGCGCAGCTTGGCACTGGGCCCCGGCCCAGCATCCGACATGCTGGCCTCCAGCTTGCGCCATGCGGCCTCCGGGTTGCGCATTTTGTTGATCGCGATTTCCCGAAGCCAAGCACTGTGCTCGGCCAGTACATGAGGTCGGCCCGCGCCTTTCAGGGACTCGGTGTATCCTGCAAGTATGGCGCCAGCAGCTTCGCCCGCCTTCAGGTGCAACGAGCCTTCGTCGATGGCCAAACGCGCGCTCACGGCAAGGCGCAGCACGTCGCTCAGCCAAGGGGCTTTGCAGGCTTCGTCCAGGTCGTTGGCCCCCCATGCAAGGCGGCCTTCTTCGTCGCGCCACGTGCCGAAGTTTTCGATGTGTGCGTCGCCCATGCCGTCCACGCGCCTAAAGCTCTTGAACAATTCGGGCGCCTCGAGCAAGTAGTCGGCCCAGCGGTAGAACGTGGCGCGAAAAAACACGAATGCACGCGACTGCATGCGTTCGTGTTTCAGAGCGAGCTCGGGCGCGACCACATCCACACATTGGTGCAGCCACCGCTCATAGTCGGCTGTGCGAGCGTGAACATCTGCGCGGGCTTGGGGAGTACGTTTTGGCATCAAGCCCAAAGCCTACGTGGCCGACATGATGGCGGCCACCAGGCATCGCAAAAAATAGCGGCCCCGCATGTTGGCCCGGCCGCGCGAGCACTCAGTACTTGAGTGGTGCGGGCGCCCCTGCGCGCAGCGTGCTGGGCGTCGACGTGCCTAGCAAGGCGTCTGCTTCTTCGACCTCTACAAGCTTGCTCTGCGCTGCCAAGATTGCGCGCGCGCCGGCGTGCAAGTAGTCGGCCAGGTTCGAGTCGTCGCTCAAGTATTGCTCCGAGGCGATGATATAGGCCGCCTCTCCGCCGCTTCGCTTTTGCACGCTAACTTTGGCGATTTTCATGCGGTTATTCACTATGTTTGCGCGCGCCATGGAGGTGGTCGCGTTGGCGCCCGAGGTGTCGAATTGCATCACCACACGTTGGTAATTGGGCGAGCTCTCGTCGATGCTTACGTAGCCTTTTTTGTCGGCGTAGGTGAAGCGAACGTCGCCGTCGTCGTCGACGCTGATGTTGCTAAACCGCCGCCCGTTGGCGCTGCCGGCTTTGGACAAGGCGCTGAGGTAACGCTGCGCCATGGCATCGCCGCCGGAGGACGCAAAGACCACCTTGGGTTTGGCCCAAGCGCCTTTTGGATCTTGGAAAGACAAGCTGCTGCCGCCCTTCGCTTTGGCGTAGTTCTTGCGGAACTCCTCGGCGCAGAGATCAAGCTTCTTGGTGGCCATCTTAAGGCGCGGGCCGTTCTCGCCGGGCTTTGCGGTGTACTGCTCTACGGTGAGCAAAAGCTGGTTCTTGGAGTCACCCTCCTTGTAGCCAACCTTGCACCAGCGCTGCTGAAGGTTCACGTGATTGACGGCCTGCTTGAGCGCACTGTCGATTTCGTTGTCGGGCGTGCCGTAGGGGGCGAGCAGGGCAAAGTACTCGGTGTCCGAGGTGTCGAGGTAGAACTGCGTTCCGTCGACCGAGAACTCCAGATCGCCGTCCTTGTCTACGGAGGCGGGGTAGCCCTCTGATTTGAGCAAGGCCTTGTAGCCCGCCATGGCCTCGGAAGAGTGTGTGTTGCCTGAAGAAGACTTGGCGGGAAACAAGTTTCCGCAACCCGCCACCGACGACAAACTGAGACTGAGAAGCAGGAGCTGTGCACGGGGATGTAGATTCATTGCGACAGCTTACGGGCACTGCACTCGCTCGCGCCACAATTGCGAGAAACAAGGCGGCAGACAGCAGCCCGAGCTAGGCTAACCATTATGGTGTTCTCCGGATTCAGCGTATTGCCAGTGTTTTTGCTGACGCTCGTCGGGTTGTGGCCGCGGGCGTCGTGGGGCTTCGATAAGCAGGGAAGCGCACACGGAGGGGCGGTGGGCGAGGGGCCGCGCGGATTTGGCGTGTCGGGGAGTGTGACTTTAGGCAGCTCGGTGCTCAATAGCTCCTACGCCGCGCGCCCCGACAACACGGGCCTTGCGGGCATGCGCTACGCCGCGCATTTGGATGTAGACCTCATGGGTCCGCTGCTGTCGCTACCCGTCGACCTCAACGTGTTCAGCGACAAGACGCGCGCGGGCCTCAAGGCGCTGGCGCCCTCCGAGCTCGACGTGATTTTGGGTGTAACCAGCACGCATGCGCTCTCACGCGCGCTCTCGACGGAGTTCGGTGCGCGCGTCGAGCGCGACAGTCCGGTGGACCAGGGAAGCTACACTCAGACCTACGCCGATGCGCGCGCCAAACTTTTGTATTCTCTACGCGGCGTCTCGCCCAAGCTCGCTTCCTCGCTGAACGGCGGCAACCTCAGCGGCAGCGTCACGCTGGGCTGGTTTGCGTTCAACCCAACTTATGCGGCGCGGCCCGACAACACCGGCCTCGCGCTGCTCCGCTACGGCACGCATCACGAGCTTGCGGTGTGGCGAAACCACTTGGCGCTTGGGGCCGACGCCACGCTCTTTACGGACAAGCAGGGGAGCAACGTGCTCGCGCCCACCGAGCTGGACTTCACGTACGAGATCATCGCGCGCTACCAAACCTGGTCCGCGCACCTCGCGTACGAGCGCGACATGCCGCTCGACCGGGGCGGGCTGGTGCAGTCCTTCGTCTACACGTCGCTCGCTTACGACTTTGATCTGCGACGGAGCGCGTCGCATTAAGGTCCCCGAGCCATTGCCACCCATGCCAGAACTTTCCACTACGCCGCGTGTGCTCGTTGTTGAGGACGAGCGAGGCATTCTCGAGCCCTTGCTGGTCGCCCTGAAACGCGAGGCCTTCCTTGTGCAGAGCGCGGGGGTCGGGAGGTTCTTCGCTGCGCTCAGAATGACATTGGGGGAGCCCGCTCAGAATGACATGGGGGGCATGCCCAGCATACGGCGGAGGTGTAGCGCTTCGGCAATCTGGACGGCGTTGAGCGCGGCGCCTTTGCGCAAGTTGTCGGCGGCGAGGAAAAAGTGCAGAGCACACGCATTGCCGTCCTCGCCGCGAGCGCGCCCGACCAGCACCGTATCGCCTCCCACGCTTTGCGACGGCGACGGCCCAGCGCCCGGAGCGTAAGGGCTGGAGATCAGCGAAACACCTGGCGCCGTGGCCCACAAAGCCTCGGCGCCTTTGGCTGTGAGTGGGCGCTCAAACTCAGCCATCACGCTTGCGGCATGACCGCGAAGCACGGGCACCCGCACACAGGTGGCCATCACGGGGAGCGTGTGGAGTGCAAGTATCTTTCTGCACTCTGCAGTCACTTTGGCCTCTTCCTCAGAGCGCGCTTCGTCCTCGGCGCGCCAGTCGGAGAGCACATCAAACGCCAAGCTTCGCGGGAACACCGCCGGAGCCGTGGCCCCACCGGCGAGCACGCGCGCGGTGTCGGCAAGCAGCTCCTCGACCGCCGCCTGACCTTTGCCGCTGGCGGATTGGTAGGTAGAGACAACCAAGCGCTTGAGACCAAACGCGTCGTGCAAGGGCTTGAGCGCGACGGTGAGTGGGATAGCCACGCAGTTGGGGTTCGCGATCACATGGCGTGCAAACTGAGCGGGCGCATCCATGTTTACCTCGGGCACCACCAGTGCGACATCGTCGCTCGCGCGCCAGGCCGAAGAGTTGTCCACCACCCACGCGCCAAAGCTCTCGGCGATGGGCGCCCACGTGCGGGACGGCGTGGCGCCCGCGCTAAAGAGTGCCACGTCGACACCGTTAAAACGCACGGCGTCCACGGCACGCACTTGGTGCTCCGCACCGCGAAACATCAGGAATTCACCTGCGCTGCGAGGGCTTGCAAGCAAGCGAAGTTCTTTGATCGGGAAGTCTCGCTGCTCGAGCACGCGCAGCATCTCGCGACCTACGGCTCCGGTGGCTCCCAAGATGGCAACGGTGTAGCTCATGCGCCCACGAGCTTAGCGTAGCCGCTCGCGGCCCGTACAGACTAGAGCGCGGTCGCGGCGTAGCGTGCCGCGATGTCTTCGAGCACGGCCGCCGTTTCGTTCACCGTGCGCGGGGCGACCATGGCCGTCTCGTCGAAGTAGCCAAACGCGCGCAATGACGAGCGCTGTGCGCCGGAGGCCGTCTGGCGCTCAGCGCTGGGGCCTTCCAAGTACTTGGAGCTGAACTGCGCATCGGGGAAGCTCGCCGTACTCAGTGAGAAGCTGCGCTGCGATTCCCCGATCACAATCGATGCAAGGTGACAGCCAGCGCATGCAACGTCGTCCGGCGAATACGTGCGGGGATTCTCTAGCCGCATGTACGAGGCAAACGTCTTTGCGCGCAGCTCATCGTTCGCCGTCGAGGCTGACTTCGTACTCAACAGTGCCGTGCCATCCTCCGGCTTGGTCGGTGCAGGATTCACATCGTAGTTGTAGCCTGAGGCGTCGTCGAAGCGGATAACCCGCTGATTGCTCTTGCCGATACCCTCGATGCTCATCGTTTGAAGCGATCCATCGGCGCGCTCAAACCCTCCAAAAAACCATGTTTCTTGCTTGGGAGGCGCGCGCAAAAAGAAGGTCATGCGGGTCAGGTTCTGCTCACCGCAAAGTTCGAGCACCAAGCCGTGGAGAGCCTGTGCGTACGCCCCCTCCATCCCTTGCGCGGCGAGCGCCGGCGAAACAGAGAGCGGCGCATCCAGTGCTTGCTCGGGGGCCAGGGCACGCATGGCGCGGAGTCTATGCACGGCCAGGGCAAAGTTCTCGGGGCTGAGCGAATAGAAGAGGTGCAGCGCCGAGTCCCGTGCCTTGCCGTTGCTCGACACAGGCTGCATCACCAAACGTATCTGCGCTTTACACCCATCTGCGGACTTGTGACAGCCATCGAACCGCAGCCCAAGCACGCGCATATTTGGATAGAGTAATGAGTGCTCGGTGCTTACGGGAAACTTCGGAATCGCGTCGAACACCGCCTTGGGCAGCAGCTCTCCCATGGCGCCCGCCGAAGTCGCAGCAAGCCAGGCCGTGGCAGAAGGCCCAGCCGGTAGGGGCTCCAAAATCGAGACGTCATTGAGGCCCAACTCGGCCTCCAGCTCCACGTGAATAACGGCCGCATCGGGCGGACTTCCGGTGTCCGCGGAGCCCGCGGGCGTCGTGACGGCGACCGCACCGTTGGTGGTGGTGCAAGCCGCAAAGCCTGCCGCCAGAGCCACGGCCGCCAGCGAAGAACGGGAAAATACATACATCACGCCCCTATTACTGAAAGTGGATATCAACATCAACTGTTCCGTGTCGTTTATCTTCAGCAACGCCTAACTTCGGCTCATAGCTGCGGTCTGCACGCGCTGGTGTACGAACTCGGGAACGCGGATTTGTGCGCCGCGCGTCAGCCAGCTGTTTCCGAGTTCGCGCACGCAATTCGCTGCTATCGCTCGCGGCGAGACTACCCGTGAACGCGCCCTTCAATACAACGCCGGCGGCGGCTGCAGCGCCATCGCCATCGCCCATTCCGTTCCAAGCCCTCGGCGTACGTGGGTTTGCGCCTTTCTTGGGCACCATGTTGCTCACCATGATGGCGGACAATATCGAGCACGTGATCAGCTACTGGGTGATGCATCAGCGTTTCCATTCGTCGGCGCTGGGTGGCTTCGCAGTGATCGCGCACTGGTTGCCCTACTTGTTGTTCTCGCTCGCCGTGGGCGCACTCAACGATCGTTTCGATTCACGTCGGCTTATTCAGATGGGCGCCGCACTTTTCATGGCCGTGTCGCTCGCATGGGCGACGCTGTTCGCCACTGGCACGCTGCAGATCTGGCACGCGATGGTGCTTCTCGTACTGCACGGCTGCGCGGGCGTGTTTTGGCTTACCTCAAGCCAAGTGCTTCTGTACGACATCGTGGGAAAAGATGCGATCGCGAGCGCGGTACGGCTCAGCGCATCGACGCGTTACTTGGGCATGTTGGTGGGGCCAGGGGTCGGCAGTTTGGTGATGCGCGGCTTGGGTCCCACGAAGGGAATGTACCTCAATGCGGCGCTCTATCTTCCCATCTTGATCTGGCTGGTCGCAGCTCCCTACGGAGCCAAGTTTCGCCAGTCCGCGGTGGTCCCACGTGCCATGCGCGGCCTGGCCGACATCGTCGCAAGCATCCGCGAAGTACGCGGCATCCCCGTGTTGGTTTCCATGATCGTGCTCGGCGGTTGCGCTTCGTTCCTCGTGGGCAATAGTTATCAAGCCCAGATGCCGCGTTTTGCGTCCGACTTTGGCCACGGAGACCCGGGTGTAGCCTACACGGCATTGCTGGGAGCGGATGCCGCCGGCGCGTTGCTTGCAGGATTGTTGCTCGAGAGCGGACTCCGTGTGTTTCGCACGCAAATATCCTCTGCCCTTTCACTCGCCGTTGCATGGGCCTCGGTGCTTGCGGTGTTTGCCCTCACCCGTTCTTACGCCTTGGCCCTAGGGCTCTTGTTCTGTGCTGGCTTCTTTGAGCTTTCGTTTAGCAGCATGGTTCAAACCATCGTGCAGCTAGAAGCCCCAGCGGACATGCGAGGTCGTGTCCTGGGCTTGTTCAGCATGTCGTCTATGGGCCTACGCACGTTCAGCGGGGTGACGGTGGGCGTCGTTGGAAGCCTGATATCGGTGCATACCTCACTCGCCGTAGCGGCCACTGTGTTTGCATGCGTCGCCAGCGTGCTCCTCGTGCGCGCAAGGTCGGCGCGCATGCCCGCGCGGTAGAGCTCGGCAACGCAGCGTGGAGTCTGACACCCTTTCGGGTTGACAGTCTGGACATCGCCGAGGAACCCTCCGTGACTCCAATGCCGCCCGTGAAGCCCATCAAAGAGATTCTGTCGTCGCCGTTTGAGCTGCTTCTATTGTTCGTCGGCATCGCGGACCTCATCGTGCTCACGGCCACGCTGCTGCCCGGAGTCTGGGGTCCGGTCGCTCAGTTGCTTCACGAGTTCGACCTGGTTGCGTGCGCCGTTTTCTCGTTGGACTTCGTCATGCGCTTCACGCGTGCACCCAGTAAAAAACGTTTGTACGCTGGGGTTGGCTCGATTTGCTCGCTTGCATTCCCCAGGTTGCATTGCCCCAGTTGGGAATCCTCGTGCGGGTGCTCCGTGTGCTCCGTGTTGTTCGCATCGTTCGCTCGACGCGGCTGCTGACCCACCTTTGGGCGTACCGTTTTAAACACGTGCTCGCCGCCATCTCCACGCTCTCGCTGCTCGTCACAGCCTTGGCGTCAGTGGCCATTCTACAGTTCGAACACGCAGGCGGAGGAAACATCCAAACGTCCGGTGACGCTCTCTGGTGGGCCCTCTCTACGGTGACCACGGTTGGCTATGGCGATCGGTATCCGGTAACGGTCGAGGGCCGCGTCGTTGCCGCCATACTGATGGTGTTCGGAGTTGGTCTCTTCGGGACGTTCACGGCGTTTGTGTCGCGCATGTTCATCTCGCCCGCGGAACACAACGATCGCGAACATCTCGATCAAGTTCACGCTGAGCTCAAAGCGCTGCGCCTAGAGCTGAGCGCTCTGCGAGAGGCGCTTGTTTCAGCTGCGGAGCAGAAGGCCACGAGTCACCACGACAGCGCTCAGTGACGCGTCACACGTCGCGCTCAAGACCCGGTTCCCGCAACTCAGCCCTGAGACCAAACACCGAGCGCATTGCCACTGGGGTCGGTGAATTCAAAGCGACGTCCACCGGGAAACGCAAAGATCTCCTTGTGCACCCGGCCCCCCGCCGCCAGCACCGCGTCTTGCGAAGCTTCAAGGGTGTCGCTGTGGAGAATCACCAAAGGCCCAGCGCCTGTAACGGGAGCACCCTTGCACAAGCCGCCCTGTTCGCGATCCGCGCCAACGATACCCGCGTACTCAGGTCCGTAGTCGTTGAAGCTC